>JASFZA010000131.1:0-8833 GCA_045046715.1 Candidatus Izemoplasma sp. | reverse complement strand
ATGGTATATGGTGATGTTACTAAATTTAGTGATACTGAAGATATGATTAAAAAGGGTATTGAAGCTTTTGGAAAAATTGATATCTTAATTAATAATTCAGGAATTACAAGAGATAACTTAATGATGAGAATGAGTGAAGAAGATTTTGATCAAGTAATTGATGTAAATTTAAAAGGAACTTGGAATATGACAAAAAATATTACAAGACATATGATGAAAAATCGAGCAGGTCGGATTATTAATATTTCAAGTGTAGTTGGAATATTAGGAAATGCTGGGCAAGCTAATTACGTTGCTTCAAAAGCTGGTGTCATTGGATTAACAAAAACGTGGGCTAAAGAATTTGGTCCACGTAATATTACAGTTAACGCCGTAGCACCAGGATTTATTCAAACAAAAATGACAGAATCATTACCAGAAGAAGTTATTGCAGGGTTTTTAAAACAAATTCCCCTGAGACGCTTAGGAGATGTTAAGGCTATTAGTGACGCTGTGTTATTCCTTGCAAGTGATAAAGCAAGTTATATAACAGGCCAAGTTATAAGCGTTAATGGTGGAATGATCTAGTGAATTTACCAACACTTACTGTCAATGGTAAAACTGTTAAATATCCTATTATCCAAGGTGGTATGGGAATTAGAATCAGCTTGAATAAATTAGCTACAGCAAGTATTAAAAGTGGTATCATATCTACAATTAGTGCTGCCCAAGTTGGATTTTTAAATAAAGGTTTTAGAAAAAATCCGATGGTTGAAAATAAAAAAGAATTAATTAACGAAATAACAAAAGTAAGAGAAGCAACGAAAGATGGTATCTTAGGAGTAAATTTGATGCATGCGATGAATTATTTTCCGGAGTATGCAACATTTCTTGCGCAACAGGATATTGATTTTATTGTTAGTGGTGCAGGACTTCCGCTTGATTTGCCTGAATATTTAGTTGGTAGTAAAGTTAAAGGTGCATTTATTATTTCTAGCGCAAGAGCTTGCAGGATTGTTCTTAGAAGCTGGGATCGAAGATATAATTATATGCCGGCGTTTATCGTTTGTGAAGGTCCACTTGCTGGTGGGCATTTAGGTTTCTCTAAAGAACAAATGGCAACAGGGGATTATGACAGTCTTGAAACGATTGTTGCTGAAACAAAAGAAGTTGTTAAAGTTTTCGAAGAAAAGTACAACATAAAGATTCCAATCATTGCAGCTGGTGGAGTGCATGATGGTAAAGATATGGCTGATATGTTAAAAGTTGGCGCTGATGGTGTACAGATTGCTACAAGGTTTATTGCGTCACATGAATGTGACGCAAGTGATAACTACAAAGCAATGATTGTTAATTCAAAAGAAGAAGACATTGTTGCTGTTAAAAGTCCTGCAGGATTACCGGGACGTGCTGTTAGAAATAAGTTAACAGAAATTACTGAAAAGGAAAATATTCCAGTAGCTTACTGTGTTAACTGTTTAAAAACTTGTAAAAAAGTTGGAATACCTTACTGTATTACTGAACAGTTAGGTAACAGTTCAGCTGGAGATCAAGATGGATTAATCTTTACTGGAGCAAAAGCATATTTAATTGATAAAATTGATTATGTAGAAAATATAGTAAATGAAATAATTAATGAATGTAAAGCAGAATTAATACTAAGTGGAGGGTTAACATGAAAAGACGAGTTGTTATTACAGGGCTAGGAGCGATAACTCCTATTGGAAATGATGTTGCTACTAGTTGGGCAAATGCTAAAAAAGGTGTTAATGGAATTGACACAATTAAAGGATTTGACATTACTGATTTTGCGGTAACTCTTGCTGGTGAAATTAAAGATTTTGATTTTATTGAATATTTTGGTAAAAAGAAAATGAAACGAATGGATCGTTTTGTTCAGCTTGCAGTTATTGCATCAAAAGAAGCAATGGAAGATTCTAAAATTAATATGGATGAAGTTGATAGTGACCGGGTTGGTGTTTATTATGGTAGTGGAATTGGTGGGTTAGGGACAATTGCTAATAATGAAGATAAAGGTCGCGAAAGAGGATTTGATCGAGTTTCGCCATTCTTTATTCCGTCAGCTATAATTAATATGGCAGCGGCAGCAATTGCAATTGATTATCAAACACACGGAATTGTAACTTCAAATGTTACTGCTTGCGCTAGTGCTACTAATTCGATTGGTGAAGCATTTAGAGCTATCCGTGATGGGTATTTGGAAGTATGTATTACTGGAGGTAGTGAAGCATCAATTGTCCCACTTGGAATTGGTGGGTTTAGTGTTATGCATGCTTTAAGCAAATCAAAAGATAAAAATCGTGCTTCAATCCCGTTTGATCAAGAACGTTCTGGATTTGTTATGGGTGAGGGTGCGGGGACATTAATTTTAGAAGAATATGAACATGCCTTAGCACGTGGTGCTAAGATTTACGCTGAAGTAGTTGGATACGGTGCAACTTGTGACGCTGTCCATATTACTAGTCCAGCACCAGATGGCGAAGGTGCTAAAAAATGTATGGAAATGGCACTTAGAGATGGTGGGATTGAGTTAAGTGAAGTTTCATATATTAACGCTCACGGAACTTCAACACCACTTAACGATAAAACCGAAACATTAGCTATCAAAAGAGCTTTTGGAGATTTAGCTAAAGATATTAGTATCAGTTCGACTAAATCGATGACAGGGCATTTATTGGGTGCTAGTGGAGCTATTGAGGCAATCTTTAGTGTACTAAGTACAATTGAAGACTTTGTTCCGCCAACTATTAATTTTAAAGTAGCTGATCCTGAATGTGATTTAGACTATACTGTTAATGGTGGTAAAAAACGAATTGTCAATATTGCGATTAGCAATTCGCTTGGTTTTGGTGGACATAATGCAACAATCGCTATTAAAAAATACAAGGGGGTATAAAGATGATTTTAAATAGTAATCAGATTCAAGAAATTATTCCACATCGTTATCCATTTTTATTAATTGATAAAGTTATTGAACTTAATAAAGGAATTAGTTGTACAGCTATTAAAAATGTTACAGCTAATGAAATGCATTTTATGGGTCACTTTCCAAGTGAACATGTTATGCCTGGAGTTTTAATTGTTGAAGCATTAGCTCAAACTGGTGCTGTTGCGATTCTTTCTTTAGAAGAAAACAAAGGTAAGATTGCATATTTTGCGGGAATTGATTCTTGTAAGTTTAAGAAAAAAGTTATCCCTGGGGATACTTTAGAACTTAAAGTAGAAATCGTTAAACAACGGGGACCAATCGGGTATGGTGAAGCAAAAGCATACGTTGATGGTAAACTTGCAGTTACGGCGTTACTTAAGTTTGCAGTAGGACAATAAGCAAAAAGAGCACATTGTGCTCTTTTTTATTGATAATAGTTGTTGTATGCTATAATAATGATAGTTTAGAAAGTGGTGGCATAATGAGAAAATTACAAGGAACAATTACTAAATTTAATAATGCAAGAATTCTTGATATAGGAACTGGAAATGGATCGTTTATTGGACGGCTAGTTGCCCTTAATAATTCATTTGATGAAATTATCGGGATTGATATTCTTGATTCGCAAATTGATATTGCTAAAAAGAATTTTGAAGATAAGCGAATAAAGTTTTATAAAATGGATATTTTTGATAATAATTTTGAGGAACATTCTTTTGATATTATTTGTTTATCAAATACACTTCATCATTTGAAAGATATTAAAAAGACAATTAAAGTAATGGAAAGTTTATTAAAAGATAAAGGGATTATTATCTTTAGTGAGATGTGTTCAAATGGATTAAATAAAGCGCAAAAAAGTCATTTAATGATTCATCACTTTGCAGCTGAAATTGATCGTTCATTTGGAGAAATTCATCACGATACTTTTAAAGATAAAGAGATTATTAAAAAGATTCAAGAAAATACAACATTAAAAATTGTTGATGCTTGGGATATGCTTGTTCCACCTAAGGATAAAACGTCACAAGAAGAACTTGATTGGTTAAATACGTCACTTGATAGATTGGTTTTAAAAGCTCATGATGATGATAAGGAACATTTAACAAAAAAGGCAATTATAATTAGAAAGCATTTTAAAAAGCATGGATTTGAATCAGCGTCAACACTTGTTGTTATTGTAAGTAGTTTTAAACCATTTACTAGTATTAAGGAAATGCTGAGATGATTGCAGAAATGAATCATTTAACAACGATTAATAAATTGGATAAAAGTACTGTTATTCCAAAAATTAACCGCTTTGCATGTCGAGGTGTAATCTATCAAAATAACAAACTATTGATGATTTACTTAAAAGCTACTAATGAATATAAGTTTCCTGGTGGTGGGATCGAAGCAAACGAAAGTAAAGTTGTTGCTTTGAAAAGAGAAGTTTTAGAAGAGTCAGGAAGAACAATTAGTAAGGTAATATCTAGTTTAGGATATATTGATCAAATCAATATTGATATTAATAATGAAGATGATATATTTCATATGAGAAGCTATTACTACCGATGTGATATTACTAAAGATATTGAGAATCAAAATCTTAGTGGATATGAAATAGAATTAGGATTTACACCAGTATGGGTTAGTGTTGATCAAGCAATTAAAGTTAACGAAAATAGAATAAAAAATACAGCTATTTATAACTGGACAGCTCGTGAATTATATATGTTAAATTATTTGAAGGAAGTGTTATAATGAGAGGTTTTGAAAGAGCAAAAGGATTTGAAAATATTGACTTTGAAATGCCAAGAAGAGCAACAGTTCATAGTGCAGGTCATGATATTGTAATTATAGAAGATTTAATTGTTGAACCAGGTGAAATTAAACTTGCAGTAACAGGAATTAAAGCTTATATGATGGATGATGAAGTTTTAAAGTTATACCCAAGAAGTTCGTTACCAAGAAAATACAATTTGACAATACCTAATAATGTCGGAATTATTGATAAAGATTACTATTCAAACAAAGAAAATGATGGTGCTATTTTTATTCAATTATTAAATTTTGGAAAAGAAAGAGTTGTTGTTAAAAAGGGTGAAAGAATTGCTCAAGGTATTTTTGAAAAGTACTTAATTAGTGACTCTGAAGTTGCTGTTACAGCTATTAGAAATGGTGGGTTTGGAAGTACTGATTAAATAATACTTATTTAGTTTGACAGTGCTGAAGATTTAGCATAATATATAGATAGATACTAGGTGTCATTTATGACGTAACAGGGAATTGAGTTAGATGCTCAAGCTGTCCCAGCAACCGTACGATGGACGAAATGCATAATACCACTGCTTTTTAGCGGGAAGGTGCAAAGTAGGATGAAATCAAGCCGGTAGACCTACCTGATATCACATAGTTTATACTCCTGGGTAATGAGTAGATAACGTCTTATGGATATTAGGTATATTTTTGCCTTTTAATAAGATCGTTTATTTCCATCCTGGGGGATGGTTTTTTTATTACAAAAATACAAATAGGAGGAAACAAAAACATGAAAAAACTATTCTCTACACTGATAATGATTGGAATATTATTTACATTATCGGCATGTCAAGAAGACAACACAGATTTAGAAACAAGAATTGCATTACTCGAGGCAGAAATTGTCGAACTGAAATTAGAAAATGATGGGTATGTAGCTGAAATCGGGTTACTGCAAGAACAAATTGCAGCTTTAGAAAGTGAAATTTATGATAATGTAATTACAATATCTTTAGAAGATGAATTCGGAAATATTGATGTATTTACAATCGGATATTCTGATGAATTTACCGGGTCGTTAATTGAGTTGCTTGAAGAAGAGGTTTCAATAACTTATTCGGTATACGACTTTGGAACAATGATTACTGAAATTGGTGGTTTAGAATCACAGATGGGAAGTTATATTGGATTAAAACTAAATGGTCAAATGAGTATGGTTGGAATTGATGATTTAGCGTTTAATGATCAAGCCGTTATTGGGTTTGAATTAATGTGGTGGGATGAAGATTTACATGCATTAGATACCGCTATTAACTTATTTATTGATAACTACGCTAGCGATTATATAAATACCGAATTTACAGATATAAACGATTATATTGTTGATTATAATGTTACATTAGCACTTAATTTATTAGGTATTCTTGATGAATATATTAATCCTAGTGATATTGAAGCAATGTTTCCAAGTGAAACAATATATCCAACATCAGGTGATTACTTTAAAGCAATTATGAAACTTTCAAGTGTTGGGGCAAATAGTGACTTACAAATGGAAGGTTTAGTTGGACTAGCAGCTGTTGGTGGATACGGAAAGACTGCTTATGATTTAATTGGATTAAATGCATATACACATACGTATGACTTTAGTGCTTTTGAAGCTTTAGCACTTACTGATTTAACAACAGTTAATACACCTTATGAATTAGGTTTAGATTCAGGTGGAATTAGTTTAGTAGCTTTAAGTTATTATCGCGAAGAAACAAATGTTCAAAGTGTTGTTGATGAATTCTTAACATGGATTAGCACATCACAACTAGATACTGGTGGACTTGCAACTCGTGACAATGGATGGGGTTCAACTGAAAATGCATCAAGTATTGCAATGGTAATTATTGGGATGATTAACTGGGGAGAAGACCCGACAGGTGAAGATTATACTAAAGGGACTAATACGTTAGTTTCGAGATTACTTGAATTTCAAACTGAAACAGGAAGTTTTGATTATGATTTAACTGACGAATATGATGAAGATTTAGGTTTCTCAACACCACAAGCTTTTCTTGCTTTAGTGATGTATCAACAATATAAAGAATTATATGATTTTAATGTTTATGCTTATAATTTTAACGAATAAAAATAAATAAAAAAAGGATGTGAGACATATGAGAAAAATAATAATTAGTGTTTTTGTACTAGGTATTTCATTTGGAATATTTTCATATGTCACACGTCTTGAATCAAATGATTTAATGGGTGAAATTACAATTGAATTAGTTAGTGAAGATGGTAGTATATCCGTCGAAGTCTTTGACTTTGATATTGAAGATACGCTATTTGGAATCTTAGAAGATAACTATATAGTTTTCTGCGCTGATAGTGGATATAATAAATCTGATAGTTGTAATAGTCTTCTTTATGGTAGTCGAGTAATTCTCCAAATTGAAGATATTGAAACAGATTGGAATAACACATTTTTAGCGATTTATGAGAACGATTTAAAAAGCAATTATGGGATTGATTCATTAGTGTTAAATGACGGAGATTATTTTAGGTTTGAATATACTGAAGTAGGTGATATTAATTGAAAACTAGAAGACTACTAGCAATTTCTTTGAGTGTTGCAATTATTTTTAGCCTTGAACAAGTTTTAATGTTTTTACCGAATGTTCAGTTAACGACATTACTAATATTTATCTTTGTTAGCTTTTTTACTTTTAAAGAAAGTGTCTTAATGATTTCAATATATGTATTAATTGATAATTTATATTTAGGCGGATTTAATGTCTTTTATATGATGCCGATGTTTATTGCGTGGAACTTAATTCCGGTTGCTTATCATACAGTATTAAGGAAGACAAAAAGCGAATATATATTAGCGTTTTTTGCGTTTGGTTTCGGATTTGTTTATGGCTGGATTTTTATTCCATTTGTAGTAATCCAAACAGGAATGAATAATTTTATTCCATATTTAATTGCAGATATTCCATTTGAGATAATAATGGCTTTTACAAATTTTGCAACGATTTTTTGGCTATATAAACCGTTATACAAGAAAATCAACGATAATAATCTTTTAAGTTATGGTAATGAGATTTATGGCTGAAACTAGCCTTGTAAAAAAAGAGTACAAAACGCTTGAAATTTAGACGTTTATTTGATAAAATATAAAAGCCGTAAAATACACACACAGTTTAGCAGATAGTCATGAGCTACTTTTGATGAAGTAGTGGCTATTTTATGTGAAGACAACTGTGGAGGCTAAATCAAAAATAGGAGGAATTAAAATGGCTGTAATTTCAATGAAACAATTACTAGAGTCAGGTGTACACTTTGGACATCAAACTCGCCGTTGGAATCCTAAAATGGGAAAATATATTTATACTTCTCGTAATGGAATCCATATTTTAGACTTACAGAAAACAGTAGTATTAATCGAAGAAGCTTACAATAAGTTTTTAGAAATTGGGAAAAATGGTGGTAAAGTATTATTCGTTGGTACTAAGAAACAAGCACAAGACGTTGTTCGTGACGAAGCAATTCGTGCTGGACAATACTATGTGTCACAAAGATGGTTAGGTGGAACTTTAACTAACTTTAAAACTATTCGTAAAAGTATTAAAAAATTACATGATATTTATCGTATGGAAAAAGATGGTACATTTGAAAAATTACCTAAAAAAGAAGTTGTTCTTTTAAGAAAACAATTAGCTAGATTAGAAAAATTCTTAGGTGGAATCAAAGATATGAAGGCTTTACCAGAAGCTATCTTCATTGTTGATCCAAGAAAAGAAAGTAACGCTATTTTAGAAGCAAGAAAATTACATATTCCTGTTTACGGAATTGTTGATACAAACTGTGATCCAGATGACGTTGATTACATCATCCCTGCAAATGATGATGCAATTAGATCAGTAAAATTAATCGTTGGTAAATTCGCTGATGCATTAATTATTGGTGGAGGCGGAGAAGTAATTCCAGCACCTCGCGTTGAATATAAAAGAGATCCAAGAAGAGAAAACAAACCTTATAATAAAAGATATAACAATAATAAACCTTACGTAAAAAGAGAATATAACAGTAAACCTTACGTAAAAAGAGATAATGCAACATCTACAACTAGACCAGTTTCACAAGGAACTAGACCAGTTTCACAAGGAACTA
>JASFZA010000130.1:0-6117 GCA_045046715.1 Candidatus Izemoplasma sp. | reverse complement strand
TTTCCCATCAGTAATTGTTAAATCATCAAACACAATATAGTTAACTTGATTACTGAAAAGATCTATTCCCATGAAATAGTCGTAATTAGCATCCGGTAATAATAGATTTAAAAGCGTCGGTGCAATATCTTTAGTCGACCCAGGTTGGCTTATTACTTCTTTTGTCATTGAAGGCGAGTAAATTATTAACTCTTGACGACTAATCTCGTGGGAGTCAAATTCAACACCAATATACTCACTATATGTTTCACTATCCATAATGTATGGATAGTGATCAGGATATATTGCGAATATAGTGTTATCTAAGATACCTTCAGCTTCAAGTTTATCAAGTAACATTCCAAGCATAATATCAAACTCAATTAGTTTTTCCATATAACAGTGAATTTCTTCATCAAGTTCTACTCCAGGATATGCCGTTTCAACTAAACCATCATGATCATATAAATCATCTTGATTATATGCACCATGCATTGAATACGTTAAAAGGTCAATGTAGAATGTTGAACTAAAGTCAACATACTCATCAAGGAACCACAACATCTGTGTATCATATAATTCATCATAGTCATATCCTAAATCAATTAAATCTTCTTGGAACTTAACTGTTTCAAATCCGAGTCCCGGAATAACATTATCACGGTTATAAAACCATTCGTGGCCACTATGGAAGTAATATGTATCATATCCATTATCTTGGAGTTGACTAGCTAAGCTATCAGGGAATAAATTATCAGGGTATCCATCAAATATATTGTTACTCCAGTCACTGCTGCTTGTTGCATTAAGTGAAGTAAAGCTCATAAACTCGCTATTACTCGTCGCACCTATTTGAAATACTGGAGTATAGTAATTATCAAAACTATATCCGTTGTTTAACATCATATATAAGTTAGGAGTTAAGGTTTCATCAATAAATCTTGTTTCTAATGTTTCTCCTAAAATTGTAATCAAATTATAACCTTCATATGCCGCAGTCATATCATTATCAACATGAGGATCCTTATTATTAAAATACTCATCTACTTCAAGAAAAGCTTCTTCATAATCAATTACTTCTTTAAATCTAATTGTATCAATTATATGAAAATTATAATATCCATAATTTTCACTAAAAAGTTTACGGTCAAAGATTGATTCAAATAGATATGCATCACTTTGATAGTAATCGATATTTGTATCATAACTATGCGTTCCATAACTTAAGAATAACCCAAATTGAATTACAAACAATAATGCAACTTTATAGAAATCTCGAAACAGAATAACATCTTGTTCTTTTGATTTTGCGATAAAGTAAATTACACCTGCAAGTAACGGTGTAATTAAATAAAATTCAATTGGAATACTTAAATCATAATTAATAACATTGCCATCAGCTAAAAATCTTGCCCCACCTAAACTAGTTTTACTGAAGAACGTTTTAAAGTAATCATAATAGATACTATCTACTATTGTAATGAATGAAAAAACGGAAACGATTGTTATGTAATATATTTTTTGTAACTTATGACTTTTAATGAATATTAAAAAGATCCCAATCCAAAAAGAAAGGAATATTATATCAAATATAATTCCAAGTGTAAAAACACTAAGACCAGTTGTATACCACAATACAAATCTTAATAAAATTGAATAGATTAAAACAATTAAAAAGCTTTTGTAATTCCGCTTCATGTAAATCACTTCCTAACACTATATTGTACCACTCTTACCTTGATTTTTAAATCTAACAATTAAAAAATATCAATTCAAATCAATATTGATTTTTTATCTAATTAAATATAATTAAGTCGATAATTAATAATATTAAGTTAAATATTGATTATATTAATCTTTTTTGCGTAAAAGTGTTGACAAACAACTAATTATTATGTAATATTAAGTTATAAATAAGGAAAATTAATAAATTACTTAACATTTTTAATCAAATTCATCGTCTAAAACTACTAAATTCACGTAATTAACAATTAAATTCAGCTTAATAGATATCTAAGAACTTTAAAAAGGAGTGATATTATGAGAAACACACAATCATTTTTTGATTATCAATCATTTGTGTCAGCTAATAGCAGTTTCGATAAAAATGTCGATAAATACTATCTTGATCATCAAATCAAACAATCTGACATATTAAAAAATAACTAAATCAAAAAAAGTCTCAAATATGAGACTTTTTTATTTATATAAACGGCATAAAGATTAATCTAACAATCATTGCTACAAGATACGCAACAAAGAACGGATAGATAACAGCAAATAAAGTCCATTTTCTTGAGTTTGTTTCACTTCTAATTGTTGCTACCGTTGAAATACATGGTACGTATAAACTACTAAATACAATATACGTCAATGCACTTAACGCAGTAAACCCACTAGCGATATCGCCCATATATAATATATTTAAACTTGACACTACTACTTCTTTAGCTAAGAATCCACTTATTAAAGCACTAGTTGCTTGCCAGTTTCCAAAGCCTAGTGGTGTAAAGACTGGTGATATAAATCCAGCAATATCACTTAATATACTTTCACTAGGATTAATTCCAATGCCGTCAGTCCCAATATTACTTAAAAGCCATAAGATAATCGAACCAACAAGAATAAATGTTCCCGCTTTTTTAACAAATCGTTTTGCTTTTTCAAAAGCTTGGTAAGATATTGTTCTTAGCTGGGGAAGTCGATACGGCGGAAGTTCTAATAAAAACTTTGACCCCGTCCCTTTAAAATATGTAAGACTTAATATTTTAGCACTTAAAAGCGTAACTAGTATTCCGAGTAAATAAATTCCCATAATAATTATTGCACGGTACGAATCAAAAAATAAACTTACAAAGATTGCATAAATTGGTAACCGTGCGCTACAAGATACAAAAGGTATCGTCAGAATTGTTATAATTCTCTCTTTTTCATCAGGAATCGTTCTCGTTGCCATAATCGCAGGTACAGTGCATCCAAACCCAGTAATTATTGGCACAATACTTTTCCCATTAAATCCAAAGATACTTAAGAACCGGTCCATCACAATTGCGACACGTGCCATATAACCAGTTCCTTCTAATATTGCTAATAAAAAGAATAAAACAACAATTTGTGGTAAAAAGACTAGTATTCCCCCAACTCCACCTAAAATACCATCAATTACTAACCCATAAGCAAAATCGGTTATTCCAATATACTCTAAAAATTCACCAGTATAATAGACAAATATATCATTATAAAACCTTTCAAAATAACCTGTTAAAAAAACACCAACACCAAGTATTTTCCCAAAACTCACTTGGTAAATACTAAGCATCACTAATAAAAAGAACGGAATTCCTGATCCAGGATGAGTCAAAATACGATCAATCTTTTGATTGAAGTATTTTGAATGTTCTTTTTCTTCAACTTTAACTAAGCAGACATCAACAATCTTAGCGATAAATTCACGTCTAACAGTAAATATTGCTCCTTTTAAAGAAAACGCAATTCCTTGTTCAATAATTGCCTTTTCTGTTTCAAGTACAATTTCTTTAATTTCTTTTTCTTTAATTAACTTAACATGTTTATAAATACCTTCATTACCTTCAAGTAACTGTAAAGCAAGCCACTTCTTTTTAACACGCATCGGATCATATCTTAAAAGCTCATGAATTCTTTTCATAGCTTTTATAATAATCGGATGATAATCAAGTTCTAGTGCTTTATTTGCTTCAATTGTTTTTAACTTATTAACGATTTCATCTTGATCACTACGATTACGTTCCCGAGCACTAATATTTATTGCGCCAATTCCTAATAACTCGTTAACCTTTTTAGTATCAATAATGTATCCGTTATTTCTTAAAGCATCTTTTAAGTTAAAAACAAGTAAAGTAGGAACACCAAGTTCAAGTAACTGAACTGTTAAATGGAGATTTCTTTTTAAATGCGTTGAATCAATGATGTTGATTACACCATTGTATGTTTCATTTAATAATGAGTAAGTAACAACACCCTCATCCGCACTTGATGGTGAAACATTATAAGTTCCTGGTAAATCAACTAAATTAGCACCTTCAAAGTATCTAATATGGTGAACTCGCTTTTCAACAGTAACACCACTATAATTACCAACGTGGACGTGTGATTCAGTCATAAAGTTAAATAAAGTACTCTTCCCAACGTTTGGGTTACCTGCTAGTAAGAATATCATTGAACCACCTCAATTCTTACTGCATCTTCAAATCTCATACATATTTCAATATCATCAACCTCAATTAAAAATAAACTACCAAATGATAATCTATTTAACAATGTAACGTGAGCATTCTCATATATCCCAATATCCATTAAACGGCCTCTAAATTCTTTACTTATACCGTTAAATGAAACGATTATCGCAGAATCAAACTTTTTTAAATCAGTAATTGTCATATAGCTCACTCCTATCAGTAAATATTATATCGTAAATATAGCAAAACTCAATCAAAATTATAATTTTTATAATTAACTATATAAATAAGAAAAAAAGTCAGATTATCTGACTTTTTGTAATTGCTTAATAAAACATGCCTCATCATCTTTACAAGTTTCCCGATCATAATGAATACAAGTACCCTCAACAACAATTTGTAGTTTTTTAATATTAAAATCTTTAAAAATCTCATTTGCTTTTATTGTATCAAATATTTTCGATTCGTTAATCTCAATGATATTGTTATTTACTTTACAAGTAACATGAATGTGTGAATCAGCATCGTGTGATTTTTCATCTATTGTTAAATCATAATGTTTTTTACCATTGATAAATAATTGTGCAACAATTTTATGTTCAACTAAAAAATCGATATTATTATAAACAGTACCTAAGTTATTAAACCCTCTTTTTTTAAGTTCTGTGTATATCTCTTGAATTGTTAAATGTTTGTTTTCAAGAACATCGATAATTGCTTTTCTTTGCTTGGTAATGCGAATATTGTCTTTTCTTAACTCTTTAAATACTTTTTCTTTAGCATCCATATTTATCACCTATTCCTATATTATCATTTTTATAAATAAAAGAATAGTAATATACAAAAAAAATGAAAAACTATTTAAGTTTTTCATTTATCATTTTTATTACTACCTTAGGGACAAACGCATCTAAGTCACCTCTAAAATGGGCAATCTCTTTTACTGTTGTACTACTTAAAAACGAGTATTTGTTATCTGTCATAAAGAAGACATTGTCAATGTCTTTTTCTAATACACGGTTAGCAGACGTCATTTGAAACTCATATTCAAAGTCAGTTACAGCTCGTAGTCCCCGTACGATATGTGTCGCACCTAAATCTTTGGCGTGTTTTACGGTTAACTGGTCGGATTCGATTATTTCAATTTTATCTAAACAGTCTTTTAAAACTATTTTTAACATCACAACTCGTTCTTCCGCAGTGAACATTGAGTCTTTACTTACATTTTTACTAATTAGGATATATAATTTATCAAATACTTTTAACGCTCTTCTTATAATATCAATGTGTCCAAATGTAATTGGATCAAAACTACCAGGATAAACAGCTTTAGACATTTAAAAACCCCATTCCCAAAAAGATATTTTTGTAATACCTTTTACTTTTTCTTTATATTTTATTATATCACTTATCTGGTCTTTAATTAAAGACTTTTTTGATGTTAATACTACTATTACACCGTTATCTGCTAAGATTTTTTTCTTACTAACAGTTTCAATTATCAATTCAATAACTTCTAAATCGTAAGGTGGGTCGAGTAATATAATATCAAATTTTTGATCAAGATTATTTAAAAATTTTGCATATTCATTTAAAACTACTTTAATATTTGAAGTAAGTTTTAAAGAATGAAGATTTTGATTGATTGTTTTAATTGCGTATTTGTTGTTATCAACAAATACACAACTACTAGCACCTCGACTTAATGCTTCAATTCCTAAAGAACCACTTCCGGCAAATAAATCTAAAACATTTCTATCAATAAAGTTTGGACCAATGCTATTAAAGATACTTTCTTTAACAAGGTCTTTCGTTTCTCTTGTTGATAAAATTCCAACTTCTTTAATAATTCTACTTCTAAATTCTCCAGCAATAACTCGCATAATCTCAACTCCAGATAATTAAAGGTCATATGACCTTT
>JASFZA010000129.1:0-32011 GCA_045046715.1 Candidatus Izemoplasma sp. | reverse complement strand
TATAACGTATCTTGAAGATACTGCAACGCTTGATTACTACGTTCATAGTAGTAAAGGGCTCTATGTCAGAACATTATCTTATGATATTGGTAAAAAATTGGGATATCCCGCGCATAATCTTGAGCTTCACCGCGTTATGGCTGGTAGCTTCAGTGTTGATGATGCTTATACTTTAGATGAGATACGCGAAGGTAAACACAAAATATTATCACTTAATGATGCTTTAAAAGACTTTGATAGTATACTATTAAGTGAAGAATTATTAAGACGTGTTTTTAATGGTATGGAAATAGATATTAAACACTTTAATAATACTGATACAGTCAAAATCGTTGATCAAGCAGGTGTTTTATTAGCGATTTATGAAAAACATCCTGACCGTGATGTTATGCGAGCTGTTAATATATATAAGACATGGAGTGATTACTATGGAAGTAATTAAATTAAATGGTGTTAAGGTAGCAAAAGATACAGTCTGTGCGATTGGTTTTTTTGATGGTGTTCATCTTGCTCATAAGAAACTAATTGATCAAACAATTAGTATCGCAAATGAAAAATCATTAAAAAAAGCGGTAATAACATTTGATGTTCATCCAAAAAGTGTATTATTTGATTTAGATTACAAATATTTAACACCACTTTCAAGAAAAATAGAAATGTTAAATGAATTTGATTTAGATTATATTTATATAATTGAATTTACTAAAGAAAAAGCAGCACTTACTCCCCTTGAGTTTATTGAACTATACTTATGTAATATTAATACATTAGTCTGTGGCTTTGACTTTAAGTTTGGGGTTAGAGGTTCGGGGAATGTTAAAACATTAAAAGTAAACGCTAAGTTTGATACTGTTGTATTAAACGAAGTAACTTTTGAAGGATATAAAGTAGGTAGTACCCATATTAAAGATTTAATCATGTCAGGACAAGTTGAAAAAGTTAAAGAAATACTTGGTGACTACTATAGTGTTAAGGGTGAAGTAGTTCATGGCGCAGCCCAAGGAAGAACAATCGGGTACCCAACAGCTAATATTGCTACACAACTCTACTTAGTACCTAAAAACGGTGTTTATGCAACACTTACCAAAGTAAAAGATAAATGGTATAACTCAATGAGTAGTGTCGGGCATAACCCAACACTAAACTGTAATGTTGAGTTAAGTGTTGAATCGCATATCTTAGAATTTGACGAAGATATTTATGGTGAAATTATTGAAACAAAATTCGTTCAAAGACTTAGAGATGAAGAAAAGTTTGATTCAATTGAAGCATTAGTTACTAAAATTGATCAAGATAAAATTGATTCAATAATCATCTTAAATAACCTAGGTAAATAAAACTTGCATTTAAGATGGCTTATGATATAATAATAGTCGCGCCTTTATCTTTGTTTTACGACACTCTGACGTATAACTAGGATTAAGGTAAGAAAAAAATAAAAGGAGGAACAAAATTATGGCTTTAACTAAAGAACAAAAAACAAAAATTATCGAAGAATACAAAATCAAAGATGGTGACACAGGATCTACTGAGGTTCAAGTTGCGATTCTTACTACAGAAATCATTGAATTAAATGGACATTTAAAAACACACATTCATGACTTCCATTCAAGACGTGGTTTACTTAAAAAAGTTGGACACAGAAGAAACTTACTTAAATACTTAGCTAGAAAAGATGTTACTAGATACCAAACATTAATTACTAAACTTGGATTACGTCGTTAATACAACTAATAAAAGAGACTTTCAAAGTCTCTTTTTTATTTGTATTAGATAGTAACGAATTGTATGTTATAATTGACGTATTAACGAGGTGACGTTTATGAAGAACAGAGATAAAAAAATATCAATAATATTAAATTTAACAATTGTTGTACTAGTGTTATTTTCATTAACATTAATCAATGGACTTTTTGGTCCTCAAATTGATACATTAGTAAGAGCTGTTGAATCAATTGTCTTTCCTTTAGTAGTTGCATTATTTATTAGTTACTTATTAGCTCCATTTATAAAAATCCTTGAAAAAAGATTTAAAGTACCTTCAAGATTGTTGAGTATTGGAATTGTCTTTTTCGGAGTTATCGTAATTGGTGCAATATTCACTTATATTGTTGGTGATTTAATCTATACTCAAGCGGTTATCTTTATTAATAACGACTGGGACAATATTATTGATTCCGTAACAACTTTAATTGAAGATAACGAATCAATTAATGACTTATATGTTTATTTAGGTGATTATTTAAGTATTGTTGCTTTATCGCCTTATATAATTAATGTCTTTAGTTTATTTAGAAGTTTAACAACAATCGTTGTGACGATTGTGTTAGTACCGGTTTTCTTATTCTTTATTCTTAACGATAAACAAAAGATTTTTGAAGGAATCCTTGTTGTTGTTCCTAAAAAATATTTAGTTCATGCTAAAGAATTAGGTAAAAGAGGTAATGACGTTGTTGAGAAATACTTTAATGGCCGTTTCTTATCAATGTTTATTATGAGTATTGTCTTTACTATTGTCTTTTTAATCTTAGGATTTGGTCAAAGAAGTTTCTTCTTTGGATTCACATTAGGATTCTTAGACATTATTCCTTATATTGGTGGATTTGTCGGAATGCTTTTACCATTACTATATTCATTAACTATTTCTGATGGAATGTTATTTGCCGAATGGACTTGGTTAGCTGTCTTAATTGCTAATACGATTGGCCAAATCTTCCAACAAAATATTTTACAACCGATAATAATGGGTAAAGAAGTTAAACTCCATCCCCTCTTAGTTTTAAGTTCATTTGTCTTCTTTGGAAGTCTAATGGGGATTACTGGAGTAATTTTAGCTATTCCAATTACTGGGATGATTAAAGCTACCTTTGAGTACTTTCAAGAACTAAAAGAAGCTTAAAAACTCTAAATAAGAGCCTTGTTTATAAAAAACAAGGTTTTTTATTGACATTTTTTTAATAGATGGTATCATTTTGCTTACATACTTAAAACAAGTATTTGTTTGAAATATAAATATATTTGAATTATAATATAAGGTAAGAGGTGATTCGATGGGACTAAAAGAACAGTACCTAAAAGAATTAAACTCAATAAAAGATGAACGGAAAGAAAGAGTAATTGAAGCAGCTAAAATCGAATTTGGTAAATTTGGTATTACTAATACTAAATTAAGCAAAATTTCTGCACGAGCTAAAATTGGTGAAGCGTCTTTATATCGTTACTTTAATAACAAATATGAATTAGCTATTCACGTTGCTAATTCATATTGGAATGATACTAATAAAATATTTAATGAAGTGTTCGTTAAAAAGATGAACAAAGAAAAAACAGGGCTTGATAAGATTCGTGTTTACTTATCAATTTTTGTCGAGTTTTATACAAACCATAAAGATTTCTTAAAATATATGAATGATTTTGATATGTTTATGATGAGTGCCAATAGTGAGTATAAAAACCTAATCTTCGATCAACATATCATTGAAGTTAGAGAAGCATTCGCTGCTCTAATAAGAGCAGGTCAAAGTGATGGTTCAATTAGAAAAAATATTGATGGGTATCAAAAATATAGTTTCCCCGGTCAGGTAATGGTTGGCTTAGTTACTAAGTTATCACTCCGAGTAGGATATTTGCCTAGTGAAACACATATTAATCATATAGCGGTTATTGAAGATACGATTGAAATGTTTATCAGTTACGTGAAAGTTTAAAAATTAGACAAATTAATAAAATTAAAGTCTGGTTTTATTCAATAATATAAAGATACAAATAACAATAAAAGTTGTTATTTGTATCTTTTTTTGACCAATTATGATATTATATTAAATTGGAAAAAGAATAAAAAATAGAAAAGAGGAAAGAATATGACTGGTAGAAGAATATTCGAATTAGATTTAGATGGAAGAAAGTTAATTGTTGAAACTGGACATGTCGCAAAACAAGCGAATGGAGCTGCAATCATCAAGTATGAAGACACTGGAGTTTTAAGTGTTGTTGCTGCTTCAAAAGAACCGAAAACATTACCGTTTTTCCCATTAATGGTTATTTACACAGAAAAAATGTATGCAGGAGGAAAAATTCCTGGTGGATTTTTAAAACGTGAAGGTAGACCTTCAGACAATGAAACATTAACATCAAGATTGATTGATAGACCAATTAGACCACTATTCGTAGATGGTGTAAGAAACGAAGTTCAAATTATTAATACAGTAATGAGTGGTAATCAAGATTACTCACCAGAAATGACTGCAATGTTTGGATCAAGTTTAGTTTTAGGAATTAGTGATTTAGACTTTTTAGGGCCAATAGCTGGAGTTATTGTTGGTCGTGTTGATGGCGAATACGTCCTTAACCCAACAAAAGCACAGTTAGAAGTTTCAGATATTGAATTAACAGTTGCTGGTACATTTGAAGCAATCAACATGGTAGAAGCTGGAGCTTTAGAAGTTAATGAAGCTGATATGCTTGGTGCTATTATGTTTGGACATAAATGGATTAAGAAATTAGTTACATTCCAAAATGAAATTATTGCAGAAGTAGGGAAAGTTGTTAAACCATTTACTGTTGAAGAAGTTCCTGCTGAAATTACAGAACGTGTTAATGAGTTAGCACTTGCTGAATTAAAAGAAGCAGTTAAGATTCAAGAAAAAGTGGCTCGTAACACTGCAGTAGATGTTGCTAAAGATAAAGTAGTAGCTATCTATGAAGATGAAAACAAAGACTTAGATAAAGACGATTTAAAAGCTTTAATCAAACCTGTTAAAATCGCATTAGACAAAATTGTCAAAGCACAAGTAAGAAGATTAATTACAATTGACAAAATTAGACCTGATGGTCGTAAAACAGATGAGATTAGACCACTTGAATCTCATGTTGATATTTTTGAAAGAACTCATGGTAGTGCAATGTTTACAAGAGGGCAAACACAAGCATTATCAATTACAACGATTGGTTCATTAAGTGAACATCAAATAATCGATGGAATTGGTGAAAAATCATATAAACGATTTATGTTACATTACAATTTCCCAGCATACAGTGTTGGTGAAACTGGTAGATATATGAGTGCCGGACGTCGTGAAATTGGCCATGGTGCATTAGGTGAACGTGCTTTAAAAGTTGTTTTACCTGATGAAGAAACATTCCCATATACAATTAGAATCGTTTCTGAAATATTAGAAAGTAATGGTTCAACATCACAAGCTTCAATTTGTGCAGGTTGCATGAGTTTAATGGCTGCTGGTGTTCCGATTAAAGCTCCAGTTGCCGGAATTGCAATGGGACTTATTAAAACTGGTGACGATTACTCAATCTTAAGTGATATCCAAGGTATGGAAGATCACCTAGGAGATATGGACTTTAAAGTTGCTGGGACTGCTAAAGGTATTACAGCATTACAAATGGATATTAAAATTGATGGATTAAGCGAAGCAATTTTATCTGAAGCATTAAATCAAGCTAAAATTGGACGTTTACATATCTTAGAAAATATGGTTGCTGCAATTGCTGAACCACGCGCAACAGTTTCTAAATATGCTCCAAAAGTTAAATTAATGACAATTAAACAAGATAAAATCAGAGCCGTTATTGGTCCTGGTGGAAAATCAATTACTAACATTATTGAATCTTGTAATGACGTTAAAATTGACATCGAACAAACTGGACGTATTACAATAATGCATTCAGATCAAGAATCTATTGATAAAGCAATCGCAATGATTGAAGCAATTATCAGAGAAGCAAAAGTTGGAGAAACTTACTCAGGTAAAGTAGTAAGAGTTGAAAAATTCGGTTGTTTCGTAGAATTATGGAAAGGTACTGACGGATTATGTCACATTAGTAAACTTGCTCATGAACGAGTAAACAAAACTGAAGACGTAGTTAACATTGGTGATATCATTAACGTTAAAGTTATTGGTATTGATGATAAAGGAAGAATTGATTTATCAAGAAAAGCCTTATTACCTAGACCAAAACCTACAGCACCAGCTGCAAAAAAACCTGAATAACAAATATATATTACTATAGGGGTGATGAGTATGAGAGATAAAGATGAAATAGTATGTCATTGTCAAGAAGTGACTTATCAAGAAATCGTAGACGCATTCAACAGTGGTGCAGATACAGTTGATAAAATTGGAGATGTAACTGAAGCAGGAACTGCTTGTGGTGGATGCATCGAAGATATAGAAGAGATTCTAGAAGAACTAACTAAATAATTAATACTGGATAATCGAGCCGAAAGGTTAGGAAAGTCCATGCTAGCACAAACTGAGATGTTTGTAGTGATTGTGATAGAGGAAACAATAACTCTATGCACCCCTTAAAAGGTGACGGCTGAGAAAGCACCTGTTAAATGGTGTTATTATCTTTAAAAGTGCCACAGAGACGAGCTGTCTAGGAAACTAGAGAGATGGAACGGGTAAACCTCACAAGCTAGAAACCCAAACTATGGTAGGGGCACTTGAATTCGGGAAATTGAACTGAAGACGAGGCGTTTAGACGCAGATAAATGGTTATCACCTAGTAATAGGTACAGAACATGGCTTACATGTATTAATTAATAAAAAGACGTAATTTATTTTACGTCTTTTTTTATACAATAAATCTAAAAGTATATGGTATAATATTAAATAGGAAGGGGGGATAAGTATGAAAAAAATGTATAAAACACCGATATTATTAATACCTGTTATAATATTTTTAGTTGGTGCATTACTACCATTTGTACAATCAAGTGCTGGAGTTGTTGATGATGATAGTTCTTTAATTCTATCTGATGGATTAGCTTTTGGAACGGTATTTAGTCCAATATTTATTTTCATTATTATTGCTTTAATAAGTTTAGCATTAGTTAAAAGAACTGAACCACTGACAAATAGTATCGGTAATGCAATGTACTTAATTGCAATGATTGATGCGTTCTTCATATTAGTAGTTTTAAGAGCAGAATATTCGACAGCATTAGAAAATGATGTTCTTAAATATGCATTTGGAGGGATTCTTGGCTTTATTGGTGCGCTTCTTGGATTGCTTTTTGCAATAATAATTCTTGTAACACCATTTGTTTTTGAATTGTTAGAACAATTTTATGGACCTACAACAATTAGAAGTTCAGCCAAAAACAATAATAAAGATACTTTCACAGAATTAAGAGATTGGAAGAAACTTTATGATTCTGAGATTATTGCAAAAGAAGAATACAATAAAGTAAAAGACGAATTCTTAGGCAAACTTAATATCAATAAACTTTCTTCATTAGAGAGTATCACGTTATTAAAAAGTGCTCAAGATGATGGTTTAATCAACGAAGATGATTTTATCTCAAAAAAATTAGAAATCTTAAATTAACAACAATTAAGACGTAATTAATTTTACGTCTTTTTTTTTCTGAATATTTTGGTATAATAAACTGATAAAGGAGGAATTAACATGTTAATACTACTAGCACCAAGTAAAACAAAAGAATTAAAACTAACAACCAACTTACAAGCAACAGATCCTCTTTTCATTAAAGAAACAAATCATCTTCATAAAATATTAAAGGGTTTTAGTAAAGCAGAACTTGGAAAAATAATGAAAATAAAGAATAAGTTACTAGATAACGCTTATAGCGATATTTTATCATTTACTAGTTCTTGCCCGGGAATGGCGATAGAATCTTTTAACGGGCTAGTTTACAAGGGTTTAGCCAAGGATAGCTACCAAGAACCAGAATATAATTACTTAGAAAAAAACTTATTAATCCTTGATGCTTTTTATGGGATTATCAAACCAAGTACGCTAATTAAAAACTACCGTTTAGATTTTTTAATGAAACTAGGCATAAATCTTTATGACTATTGGAATATTGATAACTACTTAAATGATGAAGTGATTATTAACTTAGCAAGTAAAGAATTCAGTAAAATGATTAAATCAACAAAAGTAATTACTGTATCGTTCCTGCAAAATAAGCATGGTAAATTGATAAATCAAGCAACGTATTCAAAACAAGCACGCGGATTATTTCTTAACTATTTGGTAATTAATAAAATTGAGGATTTAGTAAGTATTACTAAATTTGATTTAGATAATTATAAATATAATAAGTCATTATCTGATGAATGGAATATCAAATTCACTAGATAAATATCAATAAACAAAGAAAAACGGTATTTTTATGCCGTTTTTCTTTGTTTATAAGTCATTGGTATTGTATTATAAATCAATATATTGTAAAATAGATAAGCGATAAAGAAAGCGGTGAGAATATGAGTAATGAACTAGACTACAAATTAATTGAAAAAAGACAAGAGAGAATTAGAAATTTCTCAATTATAGCTCATATTGATCATGGTAAAAGCACTTTAGCTGACCGTATCTTAGAAAAAACAAATGCTATATCTTCACGTGAGATGAAAGCTCAGTATTTAGATTCAATGGATATTGAACGTGAACGTGGAATAACTATTAAATTAAACGCTGTTGAATTAAAATATAATGCCCAAGACGGAAATGAATATATTTTCCATCTTATTGATACTCCAGGACACGTCGATTTTACTTATGAAGTTTCAAGAAGTTTAGCCGCTTGCGAGGGTGCTGTGTTAGTTGTTGACGCTGCGCAAGGAATTGAAGCGCAAACACTCGCAAATGTTTATTTGGCACTTGATAATGATTTAGAAATATTACCCGTAATAAACAAAATAGATTTACCAAGCGCCGACAGTGAAAAAGTTCGAAAAGAAATTGAAGACGTTATTGGTCTTGACGCTAGTGAAGCAGTCCTTGCTAGTGCTAAAACTGGTGTTGGTATCGAAGAGATTTTAGAACAAATTGTTCATAAAATACCTAGTCCTATAGGTGATGCACAAGCACCACTTAAAGCTTTAGTATTCGATTCTTATTTTGATGCTTACCGTGGTGTTATTCCATCAATCAGAGTAATTGATGGAACTATTAAAAAAGGTGATAAAATCAGAATGATGGCAACTGGTGCTGTTCATGAAATTATTAGTGTTGGTGTATCAACACCAAAAGAAGAACTAAGAGATTTCTTAGCTCCTGGTGATGTTGGTTTCTTTACGGCTTCAATTAAAACAGTTGAAGGAATTAGAGTTGGTGATACTGTAACTTATGATGAATTTCCGGCTGAAGAACCACTTGAGGGATACCGTTCATTAAATCCAATGGTTTTTTGTGGTTTATTCCCGATTGATTCAAATGATTATAACGATTTAAGAGATGCCCTTGCAAGATTAAAATTGAATGATGCAAGTTTAAAATTTGAACCTGAAACTAGTCAAGCTTTAGGATTTGGATTTAGAACAGGTTTTCTTGGTCTACTACATATGGAAATAATCCAAGAACGAATTGAGCGAGAATTTAATATTCCACTGATTGCAACTGCGCCGAGCGTTATCTATAATATATACTTAACTGATAAAACCGTTATTCAAATTGATAATCCCAGCGACTTACCACCGGTTCAAAAAATTGAAAGAATTGAAGAACCAGTCGTAACAGCAATTATCATGACGCCCAACGGATACGTTGGAAACATTATGGAATTATGTCAGAAAAAACGTGGTATGTTTGTTGATATGGAATATATTGGTGTTGACCGCGTTCAATTAACATATAAACTACCACTACTGGAAATTGTTTATGATTTCTTTGATAAATTAAAGTCTTCAACAAAAGGCTATGCTTCATTTGATTACGAGTTAACTGGTTATCAAGAAAGTAACCTTGTTAAAATGGATATCTTATTAAATGCTGAAATTGTTGATGCTTTATCAATGATTGTTTACCGCGACTTTGCATTTAGACGTGGTAAAATAATGACTGATAAACTTAAAGAAATAATCCCCAGACATATGTTTGAAGTACCAATTCAAGCAGCTATTAACGGTAAGATTATTGCGCGAAGTACCATTAAAGCAATGCGTAAAAACGTGTTAGCTAAATGTTATGGTGGCGATATTACGCGTAAGAAAAAATTACTTGAGAAACAGAAAAAAGGTAAAAAAAGAATGAAGAGTGTTGGGAATGTAGAAATTCCTCAAGAAGCGTTCTTAAGCGTTTTAAAACTAGACGAATAGTCAAAGCTAGTAAATACAGCAATGTATTTACTAGCTTTTTTTAATATTCGGATATCGGCTAAATAAAAGAGCTTTAAGTCCTTGTTAATAGGTAATAATGTGTTAGAATATATTAAGAGGTGAGATTATGTTAACTGCACTTTATATTCATATACCTTTTTGTGATCACATCTGTACTTATTGTGATTTCCACAAAGAAATAGCTAAAGAATCTAAAAAAGAATCCTATATAAATAGCTTAATTAAAGAGCTTGCTTTTCACGGAGATTCTTATCAAGGAATCCGTACGATATATCTTGGTGGTGGAACACCATCAAGTCTTGATTTAACTATTCTTGAAAAACTCTTTATCAATCTAAAAAAACACATCAATCTTGATAAGGTTATTGAATTTACAATGGAATGTAATCCAAATGATGTTGATCAATCTTTAATTGATTTACTTATTCAATACCAAGTTTCAAGAGTTAGTCTTGGTGTCCAAACATTTAATCAATCACATCTTGACTTCCTTGGCCGAACTCATGATAAAGTTGACGTTTTAAACGCTATTGATTTATTAAACATAAATAATCTTACTAATATTAGTATTGATTTAATGTTTGCTTTAACTAATCAAACATTAAAAGACTTAAAAGAAGATATTGCTGAAGCACTAAAATTAGACATTAAACATATTTCCTATTATTCTTTAATTTTAGAAGAAAAGACAAAACTCTATCAATTATATCGTCAAAAGAAAATAAGCCTCATTGAAGAAGATTTAGAAGGTTTAATGTATAATATAGTGATCGATAGCTTAACTGAAAACGGATATAATCATTATGAAATTAGTAATTTCAGTAAAGCTGGATATGAATCACTTCACAATAAGATTTATTGGCAAAATAAGGATTATTTAGGGATTGGGGCATCTGCTCATTCTTTAATTGGCAATGAACGATTTTATAATATCGGAAATACAACGTTATATATTAACACTGCTAATGAAGATTTAACAAAAATTAAAACTTCATATTTGCGAGAAGATTTACGTGAAGAGCTAATGATGGGATTAAGATTATTAAAGGGAATTAATGTTCCTGAAGTTAATGAAAAGTTTTCAATTGATTTATTTGAAAAGTATCCAGAGCTTCATAAGTTTATTAAACAAAATATATTAGAATATAAAAATGACCAATTACTTTTCACAAGAAGTGGTTTACTTCTTGGAAATATTGTATTTCAAATCTTTTAAGGAGGTTGTTTATGTTAAAAGGACTTATCAAAGAATATAAATACTATTTAAAAATAACTAAAGGGTTATCTAAAAATACAATTACTTCTTATGTTACTGACTTAACTGAGTATACTTTCTTTTTAGAAAAGAACTATTACTTAAAAGATCCTAACGCAATTACTAAAGAACATATTAGAAATTTTATTGTTCGACTTAAAAGAAAAAATAATACTTCATCAAGTATCTCGCGCAAGATGAGTGCAATTCGTTCATTTCATCGGTATTTGTTGATTGAACGGATGGTAAATGAAAATATTGCACTCGGAATAAGCTTACCAAAAAAGAGTAAAAAGCTACCTATTATTTTAAGTGTTGATGAAATCGATGCTTTAATAACGGCAACACTCGGTAGTGAACCACTAGAATTAAGAAACCGGGCAATTATTGAATTACTATATGGCTCTGGTTTAAGAATAACAGAAGTTCTTGAATTGAAGTTATCTGATTTACATGTTAATATTGGTTTTATTAATGTTATTGGAAAAGGTAATAAAGAACGGATTGTGCCTCTTGGTGAAGAGTCACAACACGCACTTAAAAGATATTTAGAAAGTGCAAGACCGGTATTAAAAAAAATACCTGGTGATTTACTGTTTGTTAATAAAAACGGAAGTAAGCTTAGTCGAGTTGGATTTTATAAAACTTTAAAGAATATTACAATTAAAGCCGGAATTACAAAAGATATAAGTCCTCATTCACTAAGACATAGTTTTGCATCACACTTATTAGAGGGTGGAGCTGATTTACGAGTTGTTCAAGAGTTACTTGGACATGAAGATATATCAACTACCCAAATATATACCCATATTAATAAAAAACAATTAAAGAGCGTTTATGAAAAATTTCATCCGCGTTCTCAGAAAGAGGAGGAATAAATATGTTTAAAAGAATATTTTTAATAGTTATTGATAGTGTCGGCGCAGGTGAACTACCTGACGCTGCTGAATATGGTGATACAGGTTCAAATACGATCAAACATATTGCAGAAGCAGGAAATGGAATTACGTTACCAAATATGGAAAAATTAGGATATGGTAACTTAACAGAGATTAAAGGTGTAGCCCCACTTGCTAATCCAATTGGTAATTACACAAAAATGGCAGAAATGAGTGTTGGGAAAGATACAATGACTGGTCATTGGGAAATTATGGGTCTTAAAATCGAAGTACCATTTAATACATTTACTGAAACAGGGTTCCCGAAAGAACTGATTGATATTTTAGAAGAAAGAACTGGCCGTAAAATTGTTGGGAACAAAGCAAGTTCAGGAACAGTGATTTTAGAAGAATATGGGGAACATCAAATGGCAACTGGTGACTTAATTGTTTATACATCAGCTGACAGTGTTTTACAAATTGCAGCTCACGAAGAAATTATTAGCGTTGAAGAATTATATAAAGCTTGTAAAATCGCCCGCGAAATTACACTTGAAGGTGATTGGAAACTAGGACGTATCATCGCTAGACCTTACCTTGGAACTGATAAAACAAACTTTTTGAGAACTCCAAATCGACATGATTATGCATTAAAACCTTTTGAAGAAACTAGTTTAAGTTTCTTAAAAGAAGCTAATTATGATGTTGTTGCTTTTGGTAAAATAAATGATATTTATGATTCAGAAGGAATTACTGAAACTTACCGTCAAGTATCAAATAAAGATGGTATGGAGCACTTTATTGATTATGCAGCTAAAGACTTTAACGGGTTAGCATATATTAACCTTGTTGACTTTGATGCATTATATGGACATCGTCGTAACCCTCTTGGTTATAAAGAATGTTTAGAAGAGTTTGATGGACAACTAGGAACTTTAATGGCAACATTAAGAGAAGATGATTTATTAATGATAACAGCTGACCATGGTAATGATCCAACAATGCCTGGGTCTGACCATACTAGAGAGTATGTACCACTTCTAGTATATTCTAAAAGTTTAAAAGGTGGAGCTCTTGAAATAAGAGAAAGCTTCGCTGATATTGGAGCTACTATTACAGATAACTTTAAAGTTAAAAATGCCCGTTACGGTAAAAGCTTCTTAAAAGAACTTAAATAATAAATATGATACTAAATAGAAGAAATAAAAATCCCTTAGATAGGGATTTTTATAAGAATATCTTACATATTGCTACACCTATTGCACTAGCTCAGCTGTTAACTAGCTTGTTAGCTGTAGTTGATGCTTTTATGGTATCAAGTTTAGGTGTTATTGCTGTAGCTGCAGTTGGAGTAGCTGCAAGCTACACGTTCTTAATGATTATTGTGTTATTTGGTTTCTTTAGTGGCCTCGGAATATTTATTGCTCAATACTGGGGTAGTAAAGAAATCGAAAATGTTCAAAAGGTATTTGCAATTTCTTTAGTAATTGCTGTATCGATTGGATTGTTATTTTTTGGATTTGCATTTTTCTTTACAGATACATTAATTGGAATATTTAATAACGGTGCTGATGTTGAAGATGCTTTAATGCTTGAGCAATTTGCCCGTAATTACTTAAAAATTGCATCGTGGTCTTATATGTTGCTTGCGATTAACTTCTCAATTAATATGGTAATGAGAAGTATTGAAAAAGTATGGTACCCTCAAATTGTAATGGCAGGGATTGTGCTTATTAATACAGTACTAAACTACTTATTAATTGAAGGTAACTATGGTTTTACAGCATTAGGTATCGAAGGTGCAGCAATTGCTACCTTAATATCAAGTTTTGTTGGAACTATATTTTTACTAGGTTACGTTATTGTTTCGCATCATGAAGTTTTTATGATTAAATTAAGTATTTTAAAACATATCTCCCTTGGCTTTATCAAAAAAGTATTTATCAAAGCTGGGCCGGTGGCGATTAATGAAACATTATGGGGACTTGGAATGACATTTTACTTAATTGCATTTGGTTTCATTTCAACAGATGCTATTGCTAGTATCCAAATTAGTAATCTAATAATGGGATTGTTTTGGGTAGTAAATGCTGGTATTGGTAGTGCTAGCGCGATAATGATTGGTAAAAAACTAGGTGAAAATAATCTAGACGTTGCTAAACATTGGGGCGACAAAGTAACTAAACTTGTTGTCTACGTTGGTATATTCTTAGGGATAGTATTATTCTTTACTAGTGACTTCATTGCCAGTTCATTTACTGAAATAACTCCTGAAGTTAAATCAAACGTATCACAAATATTAAAGATATTTGCTATCTACTTACCAATCAAATTTACAAATGCTCAACAAATAACTGGAACACTTCGTAGTGGTGGTGACACACGATATTCTATGTACACTGAAGTATTTGCCTTATGGTTAATTGGCGTTCCACTTGCTTTCATCTTATGCCTTTATACAGCTTTACCACTATATATGATTATACTTATCATTAATGTTGAAGAGGTTATCAAAGTAATTGTCTTAATCAGACGATTTAAAACATATAAATGGGTTAAAAACCTTACAGTCTAATAAAATAACACTTCATTTGAAGTGTTATTTTTATAGTTCATTGATTTTTTTACGAAATGATACTTCTAGTACAGAAAGTTCTTTTTTAAGGTTCTTTTTGTATTTTTTATTTAGCTCTTTTTTACGAGCATTTAGACCTTTAGATGCATATTTAATATATACTTTGTATGGTTTGTGAGGAAGTGAATATAGAGTTAAAATTTCTTTTAAAGTTTGTGAAACCTCTAGTGAATCTTGAAATTTTTCTTTTTCACTAAGCATTTTTTTATTTTTAAAAAAAGCTTTGTTGTTAGCTAGGAGTAGAGTATAGTCATTCTTAATATCTTTTTTTGTTCGGTAAAGTTCTTGACTAAACAATGTCTCAGGGATTTTTGCGAGTGTATTCGCTAGTTCATTAGCTATAATATCTTTTAAAGCAAGTACTGGCGTGATTTCAATATCAAGATCATCTTGGTACTTTTGAATTAATATAATATGAGTTTCTCTAATTTCATTTTTAATAGCTTTTTGACTATTAGTATAATTGTCAAGTTCAACTGTCGAGATGTTAGTTTCTAATTGTTCTTTCGTTTGTTCAATAGTAGTCGTTGGTCCATCGATTTTTTCTTTGTATAAACGTTCAGCTTCAAGAGTTGCTTGTCTTAGTCTTTCATCAGCATTATCATTAGCTGGGTTGTTCATAACCGGAAGTAGACCTTTAGTTTCTTCTGTTTGTTTAGTTTCTTTGATTGTATCGTATTTAGCTTTTGTTTTATTATGTAAGTCTTGGAATGAATCAATTGTTGTTTCACGTAACTGTTCAGCATCTAGAATCGCGTCTTCAGCTCTTTTTGAGGCTTCTTGAACAACTCTTGTGTAACGGGCTATATCTTCATCTTGATCTTCAATTGCTTGAATTGATTTGACAAGCTGATCATAGTGAATCTCGAGTTCATTAATTTTAAGCTGAGTATTTTTATTATCTTTTTGATCAGTAAATAACACTAATTTATAGTTGAGATCTTCAAGTTTAGAAGCAAGTTCTTTTTGAAGTTTATTCTTATCGTAATCATATTTTTGACGTAAGTAATCAAGCTTTTTATTAGCATAGTCAAGCTCTTGGTTAAGCGTTAAACTAACACTTTCAATTCTAATATCATATTCACTTTTAGCACAATTTATTTGCTGAGAAGCAAATAACAATTGGCTTTCTAGTGTTGTTTTAATAAAAGCATCATTAACTTTAACACCAAGATTAATTCTCGCTACTTGTTCCTCCGCTAGTGCTCGTTCATTTTCATGAAGTGATTCAACTTTAAGTAGTTGTAACTCATGTTCTTTTTGTGCGATTTTTATTAGGGACTCTTGGTAAATAATTTCTGACGCAGCTTCTTCTTGAAGTTTAGAGTTTTTAATAAATGTTTCTTTATCAAGTTTAACAATTGCTTTATCGATATTTTGAATATCATCATTAAACTTAATTTCTGCTTTTGATTTTAAGATTTGAAATTGATGTTTAACAGCCATCAGTTCCTGATCAACTAATGCTTCTTTAATTGAAGAAATCCGTTTGTATTCAACCTCTTTTAAAGTTATCAGTAATTTTCTAAATTTAGGGTAAATTGATAGCTCAAGAATCTCATTATCAAACATGACATTAAGTTCAGAGTCACGCATTGACTCACGCAGTTTTGATACTTCAATGTCTAAAGTGAAGCGATCTTTTAATACTTGTTCAATATTAGATATAAGTTGTTTTGATAAATCCTTATCATCGATAAGAGCTAAGTTATCACTATTTATTTTATAAAGAACTTTTGATTCATCAAAACTAATATTTTCTAATTCTAAGTTGTATGAAAGTTTTGATAAATCACTAGTGAATTTAGCTTCAACAACTTTCATTTGGTTAATTGTTTTAATCTTCATTTTTTTTGTTTGTTTATTTGTTAATTTTTTAGTCATTGTTGTTACTTTATCAATTTTAACTTTTTCAGCTTTAGCATATTTTTCTAGTAGTTTAGCTGTTAAAGAGTTATTTTTGTTTTTTTCAGCATTAATAATTAGTAATCTAATACTTTTCAAATTAGCTTCTCGTTGCGCTGAAGCTAGTGCTTCTTTTTCAATTTGTTTACGGTTTTTTGCGACAATTTTCGCATTGACGCTTTCTTCATATAAGTTTAAATCATTTTGTAAATTTAAGATGTTTTCATCAAATTTCGCACGTAATAACGTAATTGAATTTTCGATGTTTTTAAGTGCTGTAATGTGTGATTCTTCTAATTGCTCTGCAAGGAAAATTTCATTATCATCTGCTGAGAAAACCGAAGTAGTAGTTTGTTTAATATTTACAAAGGCTTCATGACTGAGGCGTAGTTTAGTGCTAAAGTCATCAAATATTTCTGTAACCAGTAAATCGATTTCTTTGATTGATTCTTGTTTTGATTCTATTGCTGTACTCTTCATAATAAATAAGTTATTCATCTCATTAATAATTTCATGAGATATATTAATCTGAGTATCAAAGAATAATGAATTTGATTGTTTAATGTTATTTGTAATTATCGATTCAAATGCTTCTGTTTTATCAAGTGATAATTCAAATTCTTTAAATAAACGGTCAAATTCTTTTAAATTTGATTGTTGTTTATTATGCTCAAAGAAGCGAACAATATTGTTTGCGTCAAAGATTTGATTTTCGATATCAATCATTTCATTTAATTGTAAAATGATTGTTTCACGATCAACATTGTCAATTGCTTTCGAAAGTTTAGCAATTTCTTTATCAAGAATTTCTAATTTCTCTTTTGATTCATTGATACGTTGGTTGTTACTCTTTTTGATTTCCATATTAGCTTTTAAAACATCTTCAACAAGTTTTTGGAGAAGTAGTGATTCTTGAGCTATGTCACTTTCAATAAGTGTCGATATTTCACGGTTTGCTTTAGAAATGATTTTAGGAAGTGCTGATTTCTTTTGACGTGCCATATTATTCCTCCTTTACTTAACTGAGATTGATCTTTCTTAGATTTTTAGGTTTTTGTTTATCACCATTAAATCTTTAACTGTTCTTTCATGCTTTATCTTTGATAGTTTAAATAATGCAGTTTTAAACTCAGATACTGTTAATTCAATTATGTTGTTAACTTCATTGTTTTCAGTATTAAACAGTTGATAAAGTGCTTGATACTTCAATGTGTTGTTTGTAAGTAGCGTGTCAAGCTGTTCGTAAAGGTCGTGATATGTTAGGTGTTTATTATTTTGTAAGTTAATTAGTGTTTCATCAACAAGGTTAAGTAAGCTATTACGACGTTTAATTTTAGTAATAATATCTTTTTCAATTGAACGTTGAGCGTCCCCAATTGATTCTTCAAGGCGTGGGCGAACTGTGAAAATATTATTTTCATAGATTGTCGTTTCTTTAAGAAGTAGATGTTTTTTAAGCTCAAAGAACTCTTTAATTTCTTGGTTTACTCGACTAATTCTTTTTTGGTGCTCTTTATCGTTTAATGAATGTAAGTTTGATATTTTTTGGAATGAATCAATGTAACGAGCGTTAGCTGTTTCAATTGCAATATTATAAATTCTTTCTTCGTAGTTAAATATTTTTTGTGCTTCTTGGTCGTTAGTATCTAATTTATTCATTCGTGCTATAAGTGTCGAATTGATATCTTCTTTTTGTTGTAAATGATCGGAATCAGATTTTTTATTTCGGTCATCGATAACATTTTTAAGTGTTTCAATTCGTAAGTCAAAAGAAGATATTAAATCTCTTTTCTCACTATTGCTTTCTCTTATATCAACTAATGCTTGATCTTTTAATTCTTTAACTTGCTTTTTAAGTTTACCAATATTAGTTTTATGTAAATTAATTGCTTCTGATTTACTGTTATCTTTAAGTTTTAAGAAATCTTGAAGTTCATCTTGGAGTGGTAGTAATGTTGTTTTAAGGTCTTTTTCGACAAGCGAAGTTGCTTTAACTTTACTTTGGATAGCATGATCAATTTTATCTTGATCGAGTTTAGTTAATGGTAAGTATATTTCTTTAATATCACCAGTAATAATTTTATATTGGTTTAATAATGATTGCTCAATTGCTTGGTAAATATTTGTCACAATCATTTTAACATTTTCAACTTCAATTTCCTCAAGTGTTTTTAAAGTTGCCGTTTTAAGATTAAGTAATACATTTATTGCATTAAGTGATGCTTTTTTATCGAGTTTTATTTGTTTTTTGATTTTTTCGTTTTCAATTTTCTGTTTACTAAGTTGTTTTTTCATTTTTTTAATTTTTGATTTTTCTTTTGTTGTAACTAAATTATTAGTAATATTAATATCTCTTAAGTCACTCATGAATAGCGATGCATTTGAATATGATTCAAATAAAGAACCAATATAAGTATCAACAAAATCATGAACAAGTGTATCTTTTAAGAAGATATCCTTAATCGCTTCAGCGCTCAAGTTATCTTGATGAACTAGTTGGATTTCACTATAGATTAAATCTTCTAAATCAATATTATTTTGATCAAGTTTTTTAAAGCGGGCATCAATAACTGCACTTGCTTTTAAGATATTTTGTGATGGTTCTTTTACTTCGTGTGATAAAGCTTTTTCAATGAGCGTTAGTTTTTCTTGGAATTCTAATTTAATTGCTTTAATTTTTGTATTTGAAGTATTCTTTTGTTTTTCAATTTCAAGTTCAAACTTATTAACTAACGATTCTTTATCATAGTTATTAGCTGTTATTTTTTCATCTAGTTTTAATAATTCTTCTTCAAGGCGTTTCTCGATAACTTCGTTTTTATATGAAGCTTCTGTTTCGATATTCATAATTTGTGATTTAATATCTAAATTTTCAAGACGAACTGATTTAGCATTTTCTAAATATGCTATTTCTAACTCCTGAGTATTAATGTCAAGTGTAGTACTAGCGTTATTTGTTAGTAAAGCACGTTCTAACAATGTATTGTTTGAACGTAGTTTATATATCTCTTTTGCTTTGTTGTACTTTAAGAGAGCAATTTCTAGTGATATATCAAGCATTTCTTTGTTTTTAAGGTCTGTGATTAATAAATTGTTTTCTGATAGTGAAGTAAGAGATTTAATTTCTTCAATTTTATTAAATTTATCTAGTTTTTTATTTAACACTAAAATATCGTGCTCACTTACTGCAAATTTAATATTATTTCTTTCTCTGATTTCAGAGATTTCGATATTTTCTTTTAAGTTGTTTACTTCAATCTCACGTAATGGTTCACTTGTATCTAAGTATTTGTTTATTTCATCAATCTCTTTATAGTAATTAAAAAGGTCATTTAAAAGCGAACTGTTATAAGCTAACAATTCTTTTTTAAATGCTGAGAATATTTGTTTTACTTCATTAATATAATCTTCTTTTAATGACTCATGGTCGACATTGTAAGCTAAATTTTTAAATTCTGAACTTAGCAATTCTTTTTTAAGGTCTAAGTTTAGTCCTCTTAAGTAATTACCAGTATCTTTTATCTCAGTTTGATCGTTGACTAAGAATACTTTGAGTTTTTCGGTATTACTTGTTTCACTATATGAATCTTCGTTAATCTTTTCAATTTGTGATTGTAGTGTTTTAAGTCTTAAAGCTAATACAACACCTTCGGCTTTAATTATCGTATCTTTTCTTAAGTTGATAATGTTTAGTTTCATTTTTAAATCTTTAATTGTTGATCTAGCTTTTTCAGTAGTCGCCGTTTCTAAGAGACTGTTTAATTTCACAACTTGAATGTTTGTGTCTATATCAATTAATTTTAGGCGCTCTTGATGGAGCAATGTTAATGCTTCAATCTCTTGTGTAATTAATTTAATTGATAAGTCATTTTTATCAGTATATGCTTTTTGAGTCGCTAAAATATTAGTTTTAATGATTTTTATGTGAACATTTGTATCTTTTTTAATTAAGTTTAAGATTTTTGTTAGTTCTTTATCAGCGTCTTGTAGTTTTTCTTCATCAAGTTGAACTTGATTAGTTAAGATTTCTTGGTTTGTTGATTTTGCGATAGTTATCTTATCAATCATCTCTTTTTCAAGGGTATTAATCGCTTGAACAGAAGAAGCTATCTCATGATGAAATGATAATTTCTTTGATAAGAAATCATCATTATTTTTTTCAAAGTTCAAGTTATAAGCATCAAGTTTCTCAACGTATGTTTCAACATTTAAGCTGTATTTAGCTTTAATCTCTAAAATATCTATTTCTTCTAATTTTTTAAATTCTGCTTTTTTAAGATTAATTGTATCAATTTGGAAGTTGGTTTTTTCTACTTCCGATGTTTTTAATTCAACTAGGTTAGCTTTGATTGAACGTTCTTTAACGTTTAACTTTGTAATTTTATTTGAGATAACTTGTTTGATTTTTTCTTCTTTAAGTTTCGATTTGTCAGTAAAGTCATTTAATTTTTCTTTTGATTTCTGTTCATTAGCTAAAAAGTCTTTGTGTGCTTTCAAAGACTTAGTTTCGTTAGTATTCATATGTGCTTCAATTTTTAATAAAATCGGTGCAAATAATTTATTGTATTTCATTTCAATATCGTATGTTTTAATATCGTAAGTTTGAAGTTTTTGTTTTTTCAACTACTGCACCTCCTAAATGTTAGTATTAAGCCGTTTACTGCATTAATTTTACCATAACGACATATTTTTTACAATAATTATTAAGTGTTAACGATATAATTTTATTACACTTTATTAATATGGTAGTTTATTGTATAATTTATAACGAGGTGATGTCCATGAGTGAACGAGTTTTAACAGATAATAATATAAATGAAGATATTGTTAATCAATCTTTACGTCCAAAGTATTTAAAAGAGTATATTGGCCAAACAAAAGTTAAAGAAATGATGGACATTTTTATTAGAGCAGCAAAAAACAGAAATGAAGCACTAGATCATGTATTGCTATATGGACCTCCTGGTCTTGGGAAAACAACATTAGCTAATATTATTGCCAATGAAATTGGCGTCAACATAAAAATCACTAGTGGACCATCAATTGAACGTAGTGGTGATTTAGCGGTTATTTTAACAAGCTTAGAACCTGGGGATATCTTATTTATTGATGAGATTCATCGATTGCCTCGGGTTGTTGAAGAAATATTATATCCAGCAATGGAAGACTTTGCGATTGATATTATTGTTGGTCGTGACGCGACATCAAAATCAATTAGACTTGATTTACCACCATTTACTCTTGTTGGAGCAACAACGAGATTTGGTGACTTAAGTGCACCACTAAGAGATCGTTTTGGTGTTGTTCATAAGTTGGAATATTATAATGAAGATGAATTAAATCAAATATGTAAAAGAACTGCTAAAATATTCGAGTGTGAAATTCATGACGATAGTGCTCATGAAATCGCAAGAAGAAGTCGTGGTACTCCACGAATTACAAACCGTTTGTTCAGAAGAGTTCGTGATTTTGCGGATGTCTTAAATGATGGAGTTATCAGTATTGATATCTGTGAAACTGCTTTAGATAAATTACATATTGATCAAATTGGATTAGACGATAAAGATTATGATTATTTATTAGGAATTATTGATAAATTTAATGGTGGACCTGTTGGCGTTGAAAGCTTAGCTGCTTCAATTGGTGAAGAAGTAACAACAATTGAAGATGTTTACGAGCCTTACCTTTTAAAACTAGGTTTTATTAAACGAACACCACGAGGACGCGTCGCAACAGACAAGGCGTTTAAACACTTAAAGAAAAAGTATAATGCGAGGTTATTTTAATGAATGTATCAGATTATGATTATGATTTACCAGCACAGTTAATCGCTCAAACCCCACTATTAACACGTAGTGATTCAAGAATGCTTGTCCTAAATAAAGATACTGGCGATATATTACACCGCCAGTTTAAAAATATTACAAATTTTTTAAATAAAGGTGATGTTTTAGTTTTAAATGATACATCAGTTATCCCAGCCCGTTTACACGGGATTAAAGAAAAAACTTTAGCTCATATTGAAATCTTACTTTTAAAACAAAAAGAAGATGACATTTGGGAAGCATTAGTTAAAAAAGCAAAAAAGATCAAAGTCGGAACAATCATCTCGTTTGGAGATGGATTACTTAAAGCCCGTTGTGTTGCAGTTAAAGAAGAAGGCTTAAGAGATTTAAAAATGATTTATGATGGTTTATTTTATGAAGTGATTGATGAACTTGGTGAAATGCCATTACCACCCTACATTCATGAAAAGTTAATTGATCAAGGTCGTTATCAAACTGTTTATAATAAAGTCCTCGGAAGTGCCGCAGCTCCAACTGCTGGACTCCACTTTACTAAAGACTTATTAAGGGAAATTGCTGACATGGGCGTTATTATAACGAATGTTACCCTCCACGTTGGTCTAGGAACATTTAGACCAGTATCAGTTGATAAGATTGAAGACCATACAATGCATAGTGAGTTTTATATGGTAAGTCAAGCAACTGCTGACATCCTAAATAAAGCAAAAGATGAAAAAAGAAGAATTATTGCAGTTGGTACAACTTCATTAAGAACATTAGAAACAGTAATGCAAGGAAATGATAAATTTATTGAAACTAGTGGCTGGAGTAAAATATTTATTTTTCCTGGGTATGAATTAAAAGGAATAGATGCTTTAATTACTAATTTTCATTTACCTAAATCAACATTATTAATGCTCGTTAGTGCTCTTGCGACTAAAGATTATATCTTTAACGCATATAGTGAAGCAATCAAAGAACAATACCGTTTCTTTAGTTTTGGCGATAGTATGTTTATCAAGGGTGACTAAAAATAATATAAAAAAATAGCGATTTATTCGCTATTTTATTTTGGTTTATTTGATTGGTTTTAGTTTAGCAGTAAAGTGTCTTAAAACTGGTGGCTCATATTCAAAATCTAAACCAACAAGAGTATCACGACGTTTATAAACATTGATTACAGCCTCAGCAACAACGTCAAGATGACGATATGTATACGTTCTTCTTGGAATAGTAAGACGCATTAGTTCTAATGGACTTTCTAAGTTTTCTTTAGTGTCAGGATCACGTCCCATTAAGAATGACCCAATCTCAACTGGTCTTACTCCACCTTCTAAGTATACTGCGTTACATACGCTTTGAGCTGGGAACTGGAAATAAGGGATATGAGGAACAAATTTTTTACAGTCAACGAATACTGCATGGCCACCTGTTGGATACTGAATTGGTACTCCAGCGTCACGTAATTTATCCCCTAAATATCTTACTTGATCTAATCGATGTTCTAAATAATCTTCATCAAGTGCTTCAAGTAATCCTACACTTAAAGCTTCCATATCACGTCCGGCTAATCCGCCGTACGTTGGGAATCCTTCCATGGGTACAATATATGTTCGACATTGATTATACAACTCAACATCTTCTTTAATAGCGATTAAGCCACCGATATTAACAAGTCCATCTTTTTTAGCACTCATTAATAATATATCCGCCATATCAAATAACTCTCTTGCTATTTCTTTTATAGTTTTATCTTGATAACCATCTTCACGTTGTTTAACAAAATAAGAATTTTCAGCGTAACGTGCACCATCAATAATAATTGTAATTCCATATTTATTAGCAATTTCTTTTACTTTAAATAAATTTTCATGACTAACTGGTTGTCCTCCTGCTGAATTATTCGTTACTGTCAGGATAATTCCAGCTATATTATCTTTTCCTTTTTCTTCAATTATTTCAACAAGTCTTACTGTATCAAAATTACCTTTAAATGGATGGTAATTCTCCGTATCAAAACATTCATCAATAACACAATCTAATGCTCGTGCTCCGGCAAGTTCAACGTGAGCTCTTGTTGTATCAAAATGCATATTTGAGATAAAGTACATATTAGGATGTGTAACTAGTTGTGGTAACACAACTTGTTCAGCTCCTCTTCCTTGGTGAGCCGGAATAATATATTTATATCCTGTAATATCTTTAGCTACTTTTTCTAACTTAAAGAAACTACGACTCCCAGCATATGCCTCATCACCCATCATCAATGCCGCCCATTGAAAATGGCTCATTGCTCCTGTTCCTGAGTCTGTTAGTAAATCAATATAAACATCTTCACTTCGTAAAGAAAATGGGTTATATCCAGCTTCTTTTAATAATTCAATACGTTCTTCTTTAGTTGTTACTCTAATTGGTTCAACCATCTTAATTCTGTAAGGTGGAGCTACGTAATTATTGTCCATATTAATCTCTCCTCGTGTATATTAATTTGTCATTAATTGTATTATACACTTTTATTTTAACAAATCAAAATAACATTAAAAAAGACCTCCTAAGTATATTGACAACGCTTTCATTGTAAGCTATAATTTATATGTTATTAAATAACAATACAGAGGAGCAAATTTTTGGTAGAATAAAGTTGAACACAGGATGAACCCTAGTACTTTATTTGAAGGAAGAATTTGCCGAAAGAATTTATAGGTTCGTCTATAGATTACTTGATAGTTAAAGGAACACTTTACCTATTGCCATTTTAAATAAAATGGAGAGCTGTTTATACATTTTTTGTATAAACAGCTCTTTTTATATTATTAAAAGGAGATATATCGATGACTTATAATATTGATGAAATTAAAATCGGGTATAAACTTAGAAAAGAAACTTTAATTGAAGAAAAAAACGTCGAATTATTTGGCAAATTGGTTGCTGATTTAAATCCTGCGCACTTTGATAATGAGTATGCGAGTAAAACAATCTTTAAAAAACGGATCGCTCATGGAATGTTTATTGGTAGTCTGTTTTCAAGTATTTTTGGGATGGATTATCCTGGTCGAGGAAGTATTTATTTATCTCAATCATTAAAATTTACAGCACCTGTGTATTTTAATGATTTAATAACTAGTGAAATCATTGTCAAAGAAATTATCAAAGAAAAGAATAAAGTTATATTTACTTGTACTGCAACAAATCAAGATGGACGAACAGTAATTATTGGTGAGGCAGTTATAATGCCTCCAAGAAAGTAGTGATGTCATGAAAAATAAGATAATTGATGTTGAAGAATTTAAAACTCATTTAAAAGATGGACTTTCAATTATGGTTGGTGGCTTTATGGCTGTTGGAACACCTGAAATGTTAATCGATGCGATTGTTGAAAGTAACGTTAAAAACTTAACTATTATTTGTAACGACGCAGGATTCATTGATCTTGGTGTTGGTAAACTTATTACCAACGGTCAAGTGAAAAAATTGGTAGCCTCTCACATTGGATTAAATCCTGAGGCTGGAAGATTGATGAGTTCTGGTGAACTTAAAATCGAACTTGTACCTCAAGGAACCCAAATTGAAAGAATTAAAATTGGTGGTAATGGAATTGGTGGTTTTTATACACCAACAGGTGTTGGAACGATAGTTGAAGAAGGAAAAGAACTTAAAAATATAAACGGAATCGATTATATTTTAGAATTACCTTTAAGAGCTGATATAGCATTACTTTATGGATCAACTGTTGATTATTATGGAAATACATTATATACAAAAACAACAAGAAACTTTAATCCGGTTATGGCAACAGCTTGTGATAAAGTCTTTGTGCTAGCCCGCGAAGTAGTAGACTATATCGACCCCGACATTGTAATTACACCTCATATCTTTATTGATTACATAATTAAGGAGGTATCTTAGTTATGGAAAAACATGAAATTAAAAATTATATCGCTCAAAGAGTTGCTAAAGAACTAAGTGATGGTGATGTTGTAAATCTTGGTATTGGGCTTCCAACTTTAGTTGCTAATTTTTTACCAGAAGACATTACAATTCATCTTCAAAGTGAAAATGGTATGATTGGACTTGGACCAAAGCCAAATGATGATAATATCGATATCGATATTACAAATGCTGGTGGTCAAGTTGTAACGATGGTACCTGGAGGCGCATATTTCGATAGTTCAATCTCATTTGGGATCATTCGCGGTGGCCATGTTGATGTAACAGTTCTTGGCGCACTTCAAGTTGATGCAAATGGTTCATTAGCTTCATGGATTATTCCCGGAAAAATGGTTCCTGGAATGGGTGGTGCAATGGATTTAGTTGTTGGCAGTAAAAAAGTAATTATTGCGATGACTCATACTAATAAAGGTAAACCAAAAATCTTACAAACTTGTACTTTACCATTAACTGCAAAGTCACAAGTTAATATGATTATTACCGAAATGGCCGTTATTGAAGCAAGAGACAATGAATTGTTCTTGCTTGAGATAAATAAAGAATTTTCACTACAAGAAGTAATTGATGCAACAGAAGCAAAATTAAATACAAAGTACTTAAAGGAGGTAATGTAATATGGAAAAAGTAACATTAAGATTAAGACTCGGAGCACAAGATGCACATTATGGTGGTAATTTAGTTGATGGTGCTAAGGTATTGGCCCTTTTTGGTGATGTAGCAACTGAACTATTAATTAGATACGATGGCGATGAAGGATTATTTAGAGCTTATGAATCAGTTGACTTTTTAGCTCCTCTTCGCGCTGGTGACTTTATTGAAGTAACCGGAGAAATCGTCAAAGTTGGAAAAACTTCACGTAAAATGGAATTTTACGCATATAAAGTAATTGAATCAAGACCAGATATCTCTGAAAGCGCAGCACACTTCTTAGATAAACCTATTTTGACAACAAAAGCTGTTGGAACATGTATTGTTCCTTTAGATAAACAACGTATTGAATAATGGAAAAACTAATAATTACAGCCGCTATTTGCGGAGCTGAGGTTATGAAGGAACATAATGATAGTGTTCCTTATACAATAAAAGAAATTAAGGAAGAAGCCTTAAAAGCATATAACGCTGGCGCTAGTGTTATTCATCTTCATGTCAGAAATGACGATGGAACGCCAACACAAAGCACAGAACGCTTTAAGAATGCGATATCAGCAATTAAAGCAGTATGCCCTGATGTAATAATTCAGCCATCAACTGGTGGTGCTGTTGGGATGGGTCGTGACGAACGACTACAACCAACATTATTAAATCCTGAAATGGCAACTCTTGACTGCGGAACATTAAATTTTGGTGGTGATGAAATATTCATTAACACTGAAAATGATATTATCTATTTTGCTGAAGAGTTAAATAGTAGGAACATAAAAGCCGAGCTTGAATGTTTTGAAAAAGGTCATTTAGATACTGTTTTAAGACTAAATAAAAAAGGAATTATTAAAAGTCCTTTACACTTTAGTTTTGTTTTAGGAGTAAATGGTGGAATGAGCGGTACTAATCGTGATTTTCACTTCTTAAGAGAAAGTATACCTGAAGATGCTACTTATAGTGTTGCTGGAATGGGACGCTTTGAATTTAGTTTAGCAGAAGCGTCAATTATTGCTGGTGGTCACGTACGTGTCGGTATTGAAGATAATATTTATTTAGAAAAAGGTGTTTTGACTAAGGGAAGTTACGAACTTGTAGAAAAAGTTGTAGCTATTGCCAAAAAACACAATCGAGCTCTTGCATCACCAAGTGATGCAAGAAGAATCTTAAATATACGAGGACAATAATATGAAAAAACTATGTAAATACGGTACTAACCGTGTAATAAGCCCTGTTGGGGTATTACCCCAAGCGGCAACGGTAATTGATAATACAATGGAGATTTATGATAATGAATTACTGATTGATGTTTTAACATTAAATATTGATAGTGCTTCATTTACACAAATTAAAAAAGCGACTAATAACAATCCTCTTGAAATGGAAAAAATGATTTTAAATATTGTTAAAGAACGTGGTAAAATGCAAAACCCGGTTACCGGTAGTGGTGGAATGTTGATTGGGACAGTTAAACAAGTTGGAAGCAAGTTTCCTGATCAAACATTAAAAGTCGGACAAAAAATTGCAACACTTGTCAGTTTAAGTCTTACACCATTAAAAATTAAATCAATCAACAATATCAACTTATCTAATGATCAAGTTGATATTACCGGACAAGCAATCTTATTTGAATCTGGGATATTTGCTAAAGTTCCTGAAGGTATGGATCAAAAGCTAGTATTAGCCGCTCTTGACGTTGCTGGCGCACCGGCACAAGTTGACAAACTTGTAAATAAAGGTGATACAGTAGCTATAATCGGCGCTGCTGGTAAGAGTGGAGTGTTATGTGCCTACCAAGCAATGAAGAAAGCAACAAGGACCGGAAAAGTTATTGGTATTGTTAATTTAAAACATCAAATTGATGATTTAAATGCTTTAGGCTTATGCGATGAAATCGTATTAGCTGACGCTACTAATGCACTTGATGTTTATGATAAAGTATTAAAAATTAACAACAATGAACAAGTCGATGTAACGATCAACGTTGTTAATGTTGAAAATACTGAAATGAGTTGTATCTTAATTACTAAAGATTCAGGTAAAGTATATTTCTTTAGTATGGCAACATCATTCACTAAAGCTGCTCTTGGGGCTGAGGGTGTTGGTAGTGATGTAACAATGTTAATCGGTAACGGTTATACAAAAGGTCACGCGGAATTAACACTTAAGCTAATTGATGAATCAAAAGTTATACGTGAATTATTTGAAAGAATTTATACATAGAGAAAAGGATGATCTATAATGCCACTAAAATTAAATGATAAATATTTAGAAAGAAAAGCTAAATATTTTCCGAATGTAACTGACGAAGAATGGGGCGACTGGAAATGGCAAGTAAGTAATCGGATTAGAAAAATCAGCCAACTTAAAGAATACATTGATTTAGATCTTGAAGAATCAGATTTAATAGCTAGTGTATTAGATAAGTTCCGGATGAGTATTACTCCTTATTACCTTACTTTAATGGACCCAGACAATCCAAACTGTCCAATAAGAAAACAAGCAGTGCCTTCAATTAATGAGTTAGTAGTCGGAGCTCATGATTTAGAAGATCCACTGCACGAAGATGGCGATAGTCCAGTTCCTGGACTAACTCATAGATATCCTGACCGTGTGTTATTCTTAATTACTGATAAGTGTAGTATGTATTGCAGACACTGCACAAGAAGAAGATTTGCTGGACAAAAAGATTCTCATGAATCAACAGATAACATCGATCGAGCTATTGAATATATTAGAAATACACCTGAAGTTAGAGATGTCTTACTTTCTGGTGGAGACGCTTTACTTGTCAGTGACGCACGTCTTGAATATATTATTAGTGAATTACGAAAAATCGAACATGTCGAGATTATTCGTATTGGGACAAGAACTCCAGTAGTTATGCCCCAAAGAATTACTCAAGACTTTGTTAATATGTTAAAAAAATATCATCCAATATGGCTTAATACCCATTTTAATCATTCTAAAGAAATAACAACTGAATCAAGAGACGCCATGGCAATGCTTGCTGACGCTGGTATTCCTCTTGGTAATCAAAGCGTATTACTTAAAGGAATAAATGACCGCGTTAGTACAATGCGACGTCTTGTTCTTAACTTAGTTCAAATGCGTGTTAGACCTTATTATATTTACCAATGCGATTTAAGTATTGGTATTGAACACTTTAGAACACCTGTTTCAAAAGGTATTGAAATAATTGAAGGATTACGCGGCCACATTAGTGGTTTCGCTGTTCCTACTTTTGTTGTTGATGCACCTGGAGGTGGTGGTAAAATACCGGTTATGCCAAACTACGTAATATCACACGCACCAGGTAAAATCATCTTACGTAACTATGAAGGTGTTATCTGTACTTATCATGAACCAACAAACTATTCTACTGAATTTACCGATACCGATCAATTACATATCAACCGCTCTGGAGTAAGTGCTTTGCTTGATGGTGAAGGTGTATCACTTGAACCTGTTGGACTAAAAAGGAAACAAAGGAACTCTTAATATCTTAAACAAATATTTAGAACCATATCATGTAATTACAATTATCGGTACTTCAAAAAACGCAGGTAAAACAACTGTTTTAAATCAAATAATATCTGAAAACGATTCCCGATTGGGAATCGTTTCAGTTGGTTATGAAGGTGAAGATATCGATTTAGTAAGCCAAACATTTAAACCAAGGATATTTATTAAAAAGGGGTATATTATCGCAACTGCTGAAAAACTAATTAATGAAAGTGATATTACATTATCAATTCTTAATAAAACGAATATCCCTTCACCACTGGGTAATATTATAATAGCAGAAGCACTTAGTGGTGGTTTTATTAAAATAGCTGGTCCTTCAATTACAAAAGATTTAGAAACAGTAATAGGGATTGTAAAATCTTATAATCCTAATAAGATTTTAATTGATGGAGCACTGTTTAGAACATCATTATCAAAGAATAAATTCAGTGATGCCGTCATTTTAGCGACAAGTGCTAATTTAAACCCATCAATTGATAAAACAGTAAACGAAACTGTCAACTTTTATAATATTCTTTCAACAAATGAAACAACTTGCTACAACAAAGAAATAATTACGCGTAGTAACCTTAATAAATATACCTTTTATAATAATGAATCACTATTAAAAACAGCAGATTCGATCGATAAAATCATTTTTTCTATCGCTAAATTTAATCACCTATATATTAATGGTGCATTAACTGCCAATATTGCTGAAGAGATCATTAATAATAAAAATAGAAATACTAAATTTGAGATTATTGTTAATCATTCATCGCAAATTATATTAAGTGATGCAACATCTAAAAAACTTACTATTAACTTAGTCAAGGTGTCAGTTTTGAATATGAATAACGTTATATTTATTACAGTTAACCCAACATCTATCTCAAACTATGAGTTTGTCAGTGAAGAGTTGATCGTGAAACTAGCTAGCAAGATAAATATCCCTATTCTAAACGTAAGAGAGGTGAACTCATGTTAAAAAAAGAAGAGCTTAAAAGAATTGGTTATGACTTTGTTATGTCTAAACTAGATATTCAAACAAAAAAAGCTGCAAACAAAGTTAAAACTCTCCATTTTTTGTCAGATGAAGAGCTAATTAATAACTTTAAGGATTTAACTCTGATTAAAAACTATTTTAATCATGATTATTCAAGAGTTTCAACCTATCTTTCTCATGTTTTAGATATTGATTTAATCCTTAAAAAGATTGACGGAGGTATTACATTATCTCTCGTTGAAATATTTGAAATTAAAAAACAATTAATTGCCTATAGTAATATTGAAACTTTACTAAAAGATCTTAGTATTTCAAAACTTAAACTCCATAACTTAAAAACTGCATTATT
>JASFZA010000128.1:0-6826 GCA_045046715.1 Candidatus Izemoplasma sp. | reverse complement strand
TAGCACATTAATGTGCTATTTTTATTTATAAAGTTATCTTTATTTTTTTAATACTCGTTTAATCTTGATATTTTGTGACATTAATGCTTTTTCATACTTTGCAGTAGTGATTCCTTTATAATAGATACTGTTTTTCATCGAATCAGGTAAATATTGTTGATAAACTAATGCATCTTCATAACTATGAGGGTATTTATACTTAGTTTTGTCCTCAAAGTTAGCAACGTTGATTAAATGATTAGGTATTTTAGGTGTTAATCCCTTATTAATATCTTTAAGTGCAGCATCAATTGAAGCAACTGCGCTATTTGATTTAGGCGAGAGTGCCATATCAATAACTAATAAGCTTAAAGGAATTCGTGCCTCAGGCATCCCAAGCATCCTTACAGCGTTATTACAAGCATCCATTTTTGTTACTATCGATGGATTACCGAATCCAATATCCTCATAAGCAATAACTGTCATTCGTCTTAAGATTGAATCTAAATCTTCCATCACTAGTAGTCGTGCTAAATAGTGAAGTGCTGCATCAACATCACTACCTCTAATTGATTTTTGGAAGGCAGATAAGATATTGTAGTAGTTATCTTCATCTTTATCAAGTGATAAAGATGGTTTAAGTAGAAGCTGTTTGGCCATATCTAGCGTTACTTTTTCACCAGAATATGCCATATTCATTAATTCCAAACTATTAATCGCACTCCGCATGTCGTTTCCGCTATTTAAGGCGATGTATTCATAAACAACATCTTCAAGCGTAACACTGATTAAATCAGTGTGCTTTAAGATAATTGTTTTAAGTTGTTCAATAATAATATTTGTATCTATTTCTTTGAGCTTTAACACATGTGAACGTGATCTAACTGCTGGATTGACACTATGATACGGGTTATTTGTTGTTAAACCAATAAAGATAATATCACCTTTTTCAACAATTGGTAGTAACACATCCTGAATATCCTTATTCATTCGGTGGATTTCATCAATTATTACAAGTGCCCCATAGTTTTTACTTTGAGCTAAGATATCTGTTAGTACAGCCTTTTTATCAGTTGATGCATTAAATTTAAATGTATTTAATCCAAAATTATCACCAATAATTCCGGCAATTGTTGTTTTACCTACTCCGGGCGGACCATAAAGAATCATACTAAAAACTTGATCTTTATCAATCATTTTCCTGATTATTCCATTTTTACCTACTAAATGATCTTGCCCAACAATGTCATCGAGGTTTAAAGGTCTTATTAAATGTGCTAGTGGTCTTTTTATTTCCATATTTATCACCTATTTCATTATAGCATATAGTATAGTATAATATTACATATGAAAGGGGTTTTTATTATGGAATTATTATTTGAATCAAATGTTGTGACAATTTTATTATTAGCTGCATATTTATGTTTTTCACGTTTACCAAGAAGAATTGAAGTACTTTATTATCAAAAACACCTTTTAAAAAATGGGTATTTTAGCTCAGTAACTGAGAAATTCGGACTAATTGTATTAATTTCTTTGAACGTATTTTATGTTATCGAATATGGATTTCACAATGGTTTTGTGTATTTCTTTTTATTCTTCTATATTGCAATTACACTTATGGTGTTATATAGCCAATATCAAAAACACTTCACAAATAAAAAACCCAGTGTTTTTAGGAAAATATATTATGGATTAGAAGATGTTTCAGATGAAATTGATTTAATTAATCAAAAATACCCCCAAATTACAATAAAAAAAGCGATGTCAAATTCCCCGATCATTCTAATAATTAAGTCGATTGACACAGAAGTAATTGAGGATTTAATCGAACTCGTAAGCAGTGAGGATTCAATATTTGCTGATTTATCTACAAATAAATATCGAATTAAGCTATATATCAACATTCTATTCTTTAGTTTAGCTTTGATTTATTTAATTTCACTAGTTATATATCGTATTATCTGAAAATGATATGTTTTATTAGATAAATAAGATATTACGTTATAATCTTTAATGGGATTAGTATTTATGTAGTAAATACATTTCTATTTTAAGAGTATTGCTGGTAATCCCAGCAATCAGTATGATAATAATCATTTTTACTAATTAAATTTAACACTTTGAAGGGGTGGGTTTTATGTTTTATATATATTTATTTAGTGCTACAATGTTTTTTGTTTCAATCTTAACCATTTTTAATTATAAAACCACTTACAAAAAAATTGTAAATACTCCAATCAATATAAAATATCCAGATAATAATTGGTGGAAGTATAAATTATTAACTTTTATTGGCACACTTGGTATGCTTTACTTACTAAAATGGTATTACCCTGATGCCGAAACTTCTACAATTAGACTTTTAATTTCACTAAATCTTACATATTTAATTCTGGTCCCCTTTGTATTTAGACTTATTACCTCAGGACATATAAAAGTACCCCTCATTAATACAAATGCACGTGTTGCAACAGAACTAGATATTTTAGAAGCCGAATATAAAGAACTAGAATTTACTAGAAATTATGTCGATCGACCTATGTTTGCGGTTATAACAAGTCGAGATGTTGAAAGAAAAAAAGAAATTATTAAGAGCATTGCTTCAAATAAAGCTATTTTTAAAGACATAACTAGCGAAGAGATAACTAAGATGATTAAAAAGCTTAGTTTTACAACTTTTATTGCGGTTATATTTGCATTAGGTATCTTTGTTTGGTTCATTATTACAATATTTTATTAAATTAATCAAAAACACTATGATTTTACCGCTCATAGTGTTTTTTTTTTACCTTTATTCATCTATTGTTTAACCTTTAACACCAGAATATTACTTATTTATAATTCCTATCCATAACAATTGAAAAACGGCTTAAAAGCTAGTATAATGTCAGTACGAGGTGGTTATTATGAACAAACTAGAAATGTATAAAGAAATTAATCAACTTAAAAAAGAAAAAAACGCTGTTATCTTAGCTCATTACTATCAAGATGGTGATGTTCAAGATATCGCTGATTTTACGGGAGATAGCTTATACTTAAGCCAAGTAGCTGCTGAAACGGATGCTGATATCATTATTTTTGCCGGTGTTCACTTTATGGCAGAAACTGCTAAGATATTATCACCAAGTAAAAAAGTGCTGTTGCCAGTCAAAGAAGCCGGTTGTCCAATGGCTGATATGGTAACTAAAGCTAAACTTAAACAATATAAACGAGAAAACCCTGACAGAACAATCATTTGTTACGTCAACTCAACAGCTGAAGTTAAGGCTTTAAGCGATGTTTGCGTTACAAGTAGTAACGCCGAAAAGGTTATCTCTCATTATAAAGATAAAAAACTAATGTACGTCCCAGATAAGAACTTAGGACTATACGTTAAACGTAAATTTAACCTTGATATGGAAGTATGGCCGGGATTTTGCTGTATCCACAACAGTTTAACGGTTAAACAAGTAGATGAAAAACGTCTTGAGTTCCCCAATGCTGAATTTATCGTTCATCCTGAGGCGCCACTTGACGTTGTTGACGTTGCAAGCTACGTCGGTAGCACAAAAGGCCTTCTAGAATACGTTATAAACAGTGATCATGATGAATTTATCATCGGAACTGAAAAAGGAATCATCCATCAAATGGAATTAGCTTGTCCAAACAAGAAATTCCACATCCTAACACTTGATTTATCATGTTACGACATGAAAATGACGCAGTTAGAGGATGTTTATCTAGCAATCAAAGAAGAACGCTTTGAAATTACCGTTGATGAAAGCATTAGAAAAGATGCTTTTAAAGCTTTAGACAAGATGTTAAAACTAAGTTAGGTGATCATTATGAACCGAATTAATACTGATATCGTCATTGTTGGTGCTGGTCTTGCTGGTATTTACACTGCACTTAATATCGATTCTTCAAAAAGAATCGATATTGTCGTAAAAGAACTATTAATTGATACAAATTCAAATCTAGCTCAAGGCGGAATCGCCGGAGAGCTTGATTTTGTTAAGGAAAATATTGAATCTCACATCGAAGATACATTAAAAGCTGGTAGTTATCTTAATAATAGAGAAGCAGTTAGTGTTTTAGTTACTGAAGCTGGCGATAATATTCGTAAATTAATGGAATTTCATGTTGATTTTGATAAAGATAACAATGGTGAACTCCATTTAACTAAAGAAGGCGGTCATTCTTCAAGAAGAATCCTTCATAGTGGTGGTGACGCAACTGGTAAAGACATCATGAAAGCACTAAAAGAAGAATGTTTTCGCCGTAAAAACATTCACATTCATGAAAACATGATGGCAATCGACCTTATTCATAGTCAAAACGTCTGTAATGGTGTCAATTGTTTAGATAAATCAAACGAAATTGTCCAAATCTATGCCAAAAGCACTATTTTAGCTACTGGTGGTATTGGAAACATCTATGGTTCCACAACAAATTCACTACTAGCGACAGCTGATGGCATCGGAATGGCGATTAGAGCAGCTGTTAAAGTTGAAAAAATGGAGTTTATCCAATTCCATCCAACAGCTTTTCATAATGAATTTTCTAAAACCCGTCAAAAATTCCTAATTACTGAGGCATTACGTGGTGAAGGAGCTTATTTAATTAACTCCGAAGGCGAAAGATTTATGAAAAAATACAGTAAATCAGGTGAACTAGCCCCAAGAGACGTTGTTTCACAGTCAATCTACCGTGAAATGTATGATACTTGGACAGATCACGTCTATTTAGATACAAGACACCTTAATAAAGAATTCTTAAAGAAACATTTTCCAACGATATACGGTCATTTAGCTAAAAAGAATATCATCCTCGGTGTTGATTTAATTCCCGTATCACCAACCCAACATTTTAATGTTGGTGGGATAAAAGTTGATCTTGAAGGTAAAACAACGATGAAAAACCTCTATTCTAACGGTGAAACTGCTAGTAACGGTGTTCACGGAGCTAACAGACTAGCTTCAAATTCGCTCTTAGAGTGTGTTGTCTTTGGAATGAGAATAGCTAAACATATAAACGCTAAAACAGAGTATACCAAAGAATTAAGCATCGATTACGCAGTAAATGACTCATACAACTACAATTATAAACCAATGAAAATGAAATTAGGAGCTTTAATGGATGAATACGTTGGTATTGTTCGGGCTGAAGATGGTTTATTAATGGCTAAAAAGCAAATAATAAACATTCACGATGATCTTTTAAACTTCCCAAATAGCTCAAAACCTTACTTCGAGGCATTAAATATGGTAGAAACAGCATTACTTATTGTAAATTCAGCACTAGACCGAGTTAGCAGTATCGGTTGTCACTTTAGGATTACCTAATGAAAACAAATTACCATACTCACCATTATTTATGTCGCCACGCAAGTGGTACAACCGAAGATTATGTTAAAGAAGCGCTTAAACACGGGTTACTAGAATTAGGAATGAGCGATCACGCTCCTAGTGATATTGTTTACGATATGAATGTCCGCATGAAAAAAGATGAATATCAAGACTATTTAGCAGATATTGACTACAATATCGCTAAATACAGTGATAAAATAAAGATTTTAAAAGGCGTTGAAGTTGAATACTTCGAGCATAATGATGATTACTACCTTGATTTAAGGAAAGATCTTGATTATATGGTCTTAGGCCAACACTACATTTACTTTAATAACAACCTAAACAACCTTATATCAAGCTTTGCGCTTGTTTCTAAGGAAGAGATTATAAGTTATGCCAATATTATCGATAAAGCGTTAGAATCAAATCATTTCGATATCTTAGCCCATCCTGATTTATATATGTGTGGCTATCGTGATTGGGACGACCACGCGATTGAAGCAGCACATATAATCTGTAAAAGTGCAAAGAAGAATAACATGATCATCGAATATAACGTAAACGGTTTAAGAAAGAACCTTGTTGATACACCACAAGGTAAGAAACCACCCTATCCAAGAAACGAGTTTTGGGAAATTGCCAAAACTTATGATTTAAAAGTAATGATTAATTCAGATTCGCATGAACCAGAACATCTAAACGATGACTATGTAAAAATAGCAGAAGAAGCAGTTCAAAAAATCGGATTAAATATCATTGAATTCTTACCAATAAAATAACTGGGAAAGAGCCTAATATCAAGGTTCTTTTTTTATGGCTTAATTTGAGCTGTAAGCGTTTATTGTCATTAGGTGCTAATTCGTTACATTGTTAAAAATAGGATACAGTACAAAGGAAAAAAGCATTAAAAATTACAAGTATCTAAAACAATAGAAGAACAGCAAATTAAACATAGTCATTAATAGCATATGAATATGTTAACTTGCAAAATAATGATGGATATATTGATTATTCAATATAACAACCCTCTTTTAACCATCATTTATGACTATAATAAGCGATACGGTACTTTCCACTTGACTTCCCATAATATATATTATGTTAACTAGTACTGCATAGCACAATACGGTCATATGCCTTAACAGTGTGGATATTGTGGAAAACTTATCCTTGCCTCTCTTCACTATTAAAATGTCAAAACCTGAAATCAAATTAAACCTTAACAATCGGTTAGCCATTTCAAAATGTAACCTTACATCATTTTCCATATATGATTTAATATATCAATGTATATAAAATATGGTCATTTTTATATACATTAAATTATTGTAATTTTACGGTCTTTTATACCTTATTTATAGTACCCTCTTTTTCTTCGATTTTTTTATCAACTTTTTATACGTATATTCTTACTTTGTGGTAAAATAAATTAGAGGTGATTTTATGCAAAAAGTTGTCCTAGTATTTACAGGTGGAACAATCGCTATGAGAATTGATAAAAATAAAGGTGGAGC
>JASFZA010000127.1:0-6064 GCA_045046715.1 Candidatus Izemoplasma sp. | reverse complement strand
TAAAAATGCTGCTAATAGTATTATATTAGAACAACCTAGAGTAAATAACCCTGCTGTACAAAATGGTCTTGTTATGTTACAAACACTAGCACAAGAAGGTTCTAGTACTTGAAGTGCATTAGTACAAGGACAAAGTCTATGAGGCTCACAAACTAAAGCAGAAGTTCAAACATTACAACAAAATATTAATCAAGGGATTAAACTTATGGCTTCAAACTATATGGAATCATTAATTGGTTTATGGTCTGATGTAATGAGAAGTTACGCAGTTAATATGAGTCCACAAAGAAAAAAAGAAATAGTAACTATAGATGATGGTGGAAAAGTAGAAGCATTTTGATTTAAAAAGAATGAGTTTGTACCTAAATGATCCGTATATATTACTATCAAATCAGCATCTGAGGAAAGAATTAAAAAAGAGAAATCTTTTGCAATACTTGCTACAGTAATATGAACACTAAAACAATCTGTTAAACCATGAAGTACACAAGATATAATTATAGATAGGTCATTTATTGACCAATCTGGTATACAATGAATGAAATGAGAAACTATACATCCATTAACTAGAGATGAGAGAATTGCTTATGATAATTTAGACTTACTTAATTCTGATATGGAACTTAAAACTAAACCTGCACCATGAGAAGATCACAATGTTTATATTAATATATATAAAACTGGTCTTGAGAATGAGGCAAGGAATAAAGCTATTGAGTTAAGGGAATTAGCACTTGAACAAGAACCACCTATACCAACTACTGAAGATAAACTTTGAGGAGGAGGATGAATGGCACAAAGTATATGAGCTTCAATGATTGCTTCAGATAATGCACAATGAAAAAATCCATCAATAAGTGATGTATCAGCTTAATTATTAATAAAACAGTATGAAATTACAACAATCTCAAAAAGATGATTTAAAATCACTTACACAACATAAATGATTTAAAATACTAGAAGAATTAATGAAAGAAATGGAATATGATTTACTAAAACAGTTTAAAAATGCTAATCTAGCAGATACAGAAATATGAGTGAAATTAAATTGAATACAAAATAAGTTAGCTTGAGCTGAATATCTAATAAATACAGCAAAAAATCAAACTAATTCTATTAAACAAAAGAAATTAGGCTAGAAATAGTCTTTTTTTTTATTTGACAAGCATTTTATTATAAATATAGTGAAATTGTTCTTACTAATGATACTGAGTAATAAAACTATGTATTTTAAGGGCTGTTATTGACCTGAACCCAATAATTTAATTACTAACATATTTGAACGTATGTCAGAAACTATTAATGCAGATGGTACTGTAGAAACACCAACAATAGAGGATTTACAAGCAAAATTAGCAAAAGCTGAATGAAAGATTGTAGAAATGAAAAAAACCTCTAAAGAAACTAATATAACACAAGAAATTCCAAAAACTGAAACTGTTGTAGACAATAATAACTATATGACTAGAGAAGATTATAAAAAAGAAGAATTCTTTAAAAGTAATCCTGAACTACTAGAACATAAAGATGCTATTAATGAAAAAGTTTCAAGATGATATTCTTTAGAAGATGCTAAGACAGTTTTACTTTCACAAGATACAACTATTCAAGCTAGAAAGAATACACAAAAATCAAACTTTACTGCTTGAACTCCTGATTTCAGTAAAAGTACTTTTACTATGGAAGAGTTATCAAACTTACCACAGGCTGAGTATAATAAGGTTATCAAGATGAAAGAAGAAGGTAAAGCTATTATAACATAATACACAATACAATGGCTAATACAATTATAGAACCTACTATCTTTTCGAAAGAGGTTATCAGAAATAGAGATATAAAAAATGTTTTCTTTAAATTTACAAATTCAGATTATTCAGGAGAATTAAAACAATCTTGAGATACTGTTACTGTTCAAACTTTACCTACATTAAGTTTTGCTTCAGGTACAGCAGGGGCTGCAATTTCTGCAACTAATTTTACAATCACTTCTGAAAACTTAGTAATTGACCAAACACAACAATTATTAGTAAGAGTTACAAATAAAGAAAAAACACAATCAAATTTAGAACTTACAATGAGTATTGCTTCCAGATTTGCTGAAGCAGAAGCTAGACTATTTGATACTGTTGTTAGAGATCAAATTCTTGTTACTCAAGTTGCTGATATTCCTGCTGCTAATAAATTAGATTCAGGTGCTCCAATCGTTCTAACTCCTGCTCTAGCTTATACTTCTATTCTAAACTTATCTGAAGCATTAGATAATCAAGATGTAGAAGAAGAAGGAAGAATTGCATTCGTTTCTCCAAACTTTGCAAATAACTTAATGCAATCAAGTTTCTTAGATGCTACTGATGTAGGTCTTAATACTAGATTTAAAGGTTTTGTTGGTATGGTTAATGGTGTTAAAATCGTTAAAACTAACGCATTAACTGCTTCTAAAGAAGTTATTATGCTTCAAGAAGGTGCTGTTAATATGGTAGTTCAACTAAATACTGCTGAAGTAATGAAAGGTACAGACGGTGCATATGAAAATGTATTTGCTGAACTTATCTATGGTCTTAAAATCTTCGGGGAAAACGCAAAAGCTATAGCGATACAATATGTAGCATAATTTGACTTTTACATTAAATTTATTAAGATAATATTAGATTAATTTCTAGTATTATCTTTTTATTATAAAAAACATGGCTAAAATTAAAGTTACACAATCTATTATTAATAGATGAGGTAAAAGATATGTTGCTAAAGATTGAGTTATAGAAGTATCAGATGCTGATTTGAATTTCTTTGATTGATTTGCAAAAGTTGTAGCAAAAAAAGTTACTCTTAAAAAAAATAAACATGAAGATATTACATAGAGAAGTAAAGGCCTGTGAAAATTGTAATGGTACATTTACAAATATTCTAATTTTAAAATATAGTCATATGAAAAAGTTTGGAAGTATCCAGATTAGAGATTATGAACCATTAAATGAAAAAGAAGATTTAAAGGTAATTAGAAAAGCTGTTAGAGAATTATATGAGAAAGAAAAAAAGAAATCATAATTATTATGGCTTTCTTTTTTTTGACTTTATACTATAGTAAGTATACTAGATTTAATATAATTAATTTAATATTATGAACTGAACACAAATATATAATAGATCATTAAGACAAACTCATACGAATACTGCTGATTACCTTACTACTATAGCTGATATTGATATTGATTTAAGGTATCAAGAATTAGTAGATGAAATAGTTTCTGTTACAAAATGAGATTACTTTTGGGATAAATGAGTTACTAATACAGTAATTTGACAAAGTGAATATGTTGCTGAAAAATTAGGTATTACACCAAATGATTTAGATATTAAAAAGATTAATAAAGTATTTATTAAATATTCAGCTACTCAAACAGATTTTACAAGAGTTGTATATCAAAACCCTTGAGTATTAGAAAAACACCCTGATTTTTACAAAGATAATCAGTCTAAAGATATACCTTTTTTCTATATACAAGATAACAGTATTTTCTTATTCCCAGCTCCAACAGAAGTTGTTACAAATGGATTAGAATTATTCGTAATTCACAAACCAAAAGAAATTACAACATCTAGTACGGAATCTGATATTGAAATACCTACACAATTTCATAAACTTATTTCAGATGGGCTTAGAATTGATATATTTTTATGACAAGGAAAAGAAATTGAAGCACAAAATGCACAAGTTAGATATGATAACGGTATAAAAGATATGATTACCGTAATGAAACAACGCTATAATCAGCCTATTATAAAAAGAAATGTAATTCCTAATACTTTTAGATAATGAAAAGAACATACAACAGATTTTATCCATGAGTTAAACAAGATGATTTCCTAACTGGATGACCTTCTTTTATTGAACATAAAAATATGGACTGATTAAGAGATTGATATGGTATTACACTATGACCTAAATCACATAAACAATTATTAACAAATGCGCCAATTAAAGCATTTGTAGATAGAAGTTCTTTATTAAGTGATTTACGGGCAGTATGAGATTTATGAGAAATATATATTTTATCATGAGTTGATAATGTTCCACTTTATACTTTAACAGACACAAACTTTAACTTAACAGGTTGATTTAGACTATGAAATAATTATTATTTTCCTTGAAGATATGATACTTTTTCTGAGTGAACACAGGTAAAAATTTCAAAAATAGCATTAATAGATGCGAATTCTTGAAATTGGTCAGCAATGAATGAGTCGTTTGAAACTTGATTATCTACCTCGACTACTACTCCAATATTAATATCTTGAAATGAAGCATATTTAGGGATTAGAGATGGTATTTATACATTAAATTGAGCATTAGGGACAGGAAGTATTATTAAATTTGCAGATAATTATATTACTTGATTAACCTTAGAAGGGACTACAATTGCAGTATTTTCTATTACTGGTAATATGTATTTATGGATTCCTTGAAATTCTAATTACTCTACATTAAAAAACCTATGAGAGAGAATTCAAAAGGTTTGAAATGATGGTAATAGAAATTATATAACAACTGATTCAGGTAATTTATACCAAGAATCTGGCCTATGAAGTCAAAGAATATCAAGAAATGTAAAAAGTAATAGACTTAATGATAATTCACAATATATAAATAAACTAGATTTTAGTAGTAATGTTTCTGATAATATTGTCTTTAAGGCTACCAGAAACAAATAATTCCGCAAAAATTTAAAAATCGATAGACAACCTGCGCAGTATGATTTATGGTCAACATGGAAATCTAAATAAAAAGAGAGAGGCCATGTCTGATCAGAATAATCCTATTAACGATTTACCTAATCTTGAAAATTTATCCCCGGCAGTTAAATTTTTTTTAAATGAAACAAGAAAAAAATTAAAAGGCCATGAACGTCGACAATTTATGGCTCGTGTAGTTTCCCTTTTAGGATATGGAGGGCAACTAAAAGCCGAAAAGGAACTTGGATGGGATCGGAAAACAATTCTTAAAGGCACGAAAGAGCTTAAAAGCGGAATTATATGTATCGATAATTTTTCTGATCGTGGTCGAAAATGCAGTGAAGAACATTATCCAAATTTACTTGAAGATATCAAAAATATTGTCGATCCAATCAGCCAAACAGATCCAACTTTTCATACTACGAGCCTTTATTCGCCTATAACAGCGAAAGAAGTGCACCGTAGGTTGATGGAAAAAATGAATTGTTCTCCTGAAGCATTACCAACAATAAGAACGATATCAAATAAATTAAATCAATTAGGTTTTAAATTAAAAAAAGTTACAAAATGTAAACCTAAAAAAAAATAGCTGAGACAGATGCTATATTTGAATATCTTCATTATACCAATCGGATATCCGATGAAACCGATGGTGTAATCCGCCTGTCGATTGATACAAAAGCCAGTATTAATATTGGTCCCTTCGCCAGAGGCGGGTATAACCGTTGTATGACTCAAGCAGCTGATCATGATTTTGCCCCGGATTCTGTACTAAAACTCTTTGGGATATATTTACCCGAATTTGATGAAAATTATATGTATTTTTCTGAAAGTAATGTGACTGCAGATTTTATGGTTGATTCCTTAGAAGATCTTTGGCCTTCAATAAAACAAAGAATTAACCCCCATACAATTGTCATTAATGCTGATAATGGTCCTGAAAACAGCAGTCGCAGAACTCAGTTTATAAACCGATTGGTCGATTTTGGGACAAACAAATCTGTAAATATTAGCCTGGTTTACTATCCGCCATATCACAGTAAATACAATCCGGTAGAGAGAGTTTGGGGCGTTTTAGAAAAACATTGGAACGGGCAAATTCTTGACAGCGTTGAGAAGGTCCTTGGATTATGTAGGACGATGAGTTGGAATGGTAATTCGCCTGTCGTAAAATTGATTGCTGGTATTTATGAAAAGGGCGTTACCTTGACTAAAAAGGCCATGGACAAACTGGAAACCCTTTTGGACCGAATACCTGGTATTGAAAAATGGGCTCTTGATATCCCTTATTATGAGGAATATTAAATGGGGGATTATTTTATTCTACAAGCCT
>JASFZA010000126.1:0-14724 GCA_045046715.1 Candidatus Izemoplasma sp. | reverse complement strand
CGAATAATTGAGACTTTCATTTTTTCTCCAGAAGATAAATTCTTTGCGTTTTTTTTAAGCAAATCTTCAATTTCTAAAGCTTTTGCGTATTTCATAATATCTTCTTCATACAATGAAATATCTAACTTTCTTATTTTTAGTGGATAGACAATGTTTCCATAAACAGTTTTATCAAACATATACGGCTCTTGAGCTACATATGTAACGATTGAATCTGATCTAATAATCCCTTGTTCAATTTCAACTAAATCAGCGATAGCTTTTAGTAATATACTTTTACCAGTTCCGTTTTTACCTTTAACAAAATACACTTTCTTATTTTCAAAAGTAAAATTAGGATATTTTATAACAGCGTCTTTTAAATTAATAACTAAGTCTTTTATCTCAATCATAAAAGTCACCTCGTACTCTTCCAACAATACTATATATTAAGAATGAAATTGTTAATAATATCAACCCGATTGCAATCGAAGTTTCAAATTCTCCCATTGAGTTAGTTAATGCGATGTAAGAAGTCATTACGCGGGTCTTACCTGCGATATTACCACCAACGAGCATAACTGCTCCCACTTCACTAATAGCTCGGCTAAAGCCAAGCACCATACTTATAAAGATAAATGGTTTTGACTCACATATTACCAATTTAATAATTTCAATTCGACTAGCACCTAATGTTTTTGCTGTTTTGATTACTTCTTTAGTTGTCGCTTTACTTGTAATAATAATATTACCAGTAACAATTGGTATAACTAGTAAAGTCTGAGCAATAACCATTGCCGAGCGACTAAACAGTAAGTTTAAACTTCCCAGTGGTCCGTCATTCATGATTAGTAATAAAACAAATAACCCTAAAACAACAGGTGGTATTCCCATTAAGGTAAAGATTATTTTCATTACTAATTTTCTACCTCTAAAATTAGTAACACCTAAAGTTATCCCAAGTGTTACTCCTATCACACCACCAATAATTGTCGCAGTTAAAGATACACCTAAAGACAAGAAAATTATCTCGTAAATTTCTTTGTCAAATGTAATTAGAAGTCGTAAGGCTTCAAGTAGTCCATCAATCATAAGCTTAGTCCTCGTTTACATAAAATACAGTTTGGTTATCAATCCTAAAAGCAGCAATCAATATTTGTGCTTCTTCACTTAATATCCAATCATAGAATAAATTTGCATTTGTCGTATCCCTACTATGTAAATCACTATTTACAAGGACAATTCCATACTGATTAAGCATCGAATCAAAGTCATCATAAACAGCTGTTAAATTAAAAGATTCGTTAGTCATCATTAAATATGTTGCACGGTCGACTAATGTAAAGCTATCTTCATTAAGATTTGTCATTGAAAGCGTCGCGCTCATACCTTGCCCAGTTTCATTATACCAACTACCAAATGTACTTGGATTATATCCAGAAGTTTCCCAAATATATAACTCTTTCATATGTGTCCCAGACAGATCACCACGGCTGTAAAAAGTATGTTCGCCATTAGAAATATAAGCTAATGCATCTTCAATACTATCAAAAGCAGTTCCAAGTGGACCAACAAAGATAAAATCGTTATACATCACATCATCACGTTTAACCCCATAGCCGTCTTCAATAAATTGTAACTCAGCACTTGAATCATGGACAAATAGAATATCAGCATTACCTGTTGATGCAAGTTCTAGAGCTGCTCCTGTTCCAAGGGCAATGACACTAACATCAATATCATACTTTTCCTCAAAATGAGGTAGTATATATTCTAAAAACCCACTACCCTCAAGCGTCGTTCCCGCAAACAATATTAATTCATTATCATTTGAACAAGAACCTAAGAAGACAGTTAATACTGTTGTAAAAATAATTAATAACTTTTTCATTTAGATCCTTCTTTCAAAATATAGGTAAATCTATTTTAAACAGTTTTAGTAAACAACTTATATACGTAATTATTTTCTTTTTTGATAAATGGTAATGTCATTAAACTCCAGAATGGGAATAAAAATACTGCCCCAGCTGGAATTATATATAATAACGGTATTGGATTAGTAATAGTAACTCCATCTACAACCTTAGTATAAGTAATCCAAGGTGCAATAATTTGTGCTACTTCAAAGAAATCTTCAGTATTACCCCAAGCACCCATATAGTTAGCTAAGTCATCTCTTAATCCAACTTCAACAAAGAATGCTGATAATGCCATATTGTAGATAGCTCCCATAATTAACATTAAAAACATCCAACCTAAGTTTTTAATGTTCGGTACGTGCATTTTCCACATCACAAGTAACATCGGTACCATAACCAAAATTAGGTGTGCTAGATAAAAACGAATTGAATTAAACGCTAAAATATCTTTATCAATAATCGGATGTGGATAAAACACTGCCGCCATCGCCATCACTCCACCTAAGTAAAACATATAGTCTTTAAATATTTTTTTCTTAGAAATCATAAAAAATGGATATAATAGTGTCGAAAAACCACAAAAATCCGTAAAAAACATATTATACATATTAAGATTTGGTTCTAACCAGTATCTTGAAAAATGAACTATCCACGCGAATACAGTTAAACCAAACAGGAAATAAAATTTTTGTTTTTCTGTTAACCCCTTTAACAAATAATAAACAACGTAAATACTAATAGGTATAAATGCTACCCATAAAAAATAATTAAAATTCAAAATCTCTAACATATTCATCACTCCACCTTGTAAGTATATTTTGTAAACCTTTTTCCAAAGATTTGTTATTTTATTATATCATTTTTAGGGCTAAAATCATATACTATTTTAACTCCTTAATTATAAAAAATACCAAGATAATTAGATATCTTGGTATTTTGAATTTAGATTGTAGTAATTAGACAATTAATAGCGAAGCAGTAATATATATAACGCCAATAATTAAAATTGGAATTGAATATTGATTCTCTCTTTTTTGTCCTTTGTCCATCAAGTATTCATAGTATGTTTTATGTTCTCTTTCTTTTCTACTAATAATTCCTTTAACAGAATAAGTAACACCTAAGAATACACTTGAAGCGTTAGTTGTAGAGATAAGTCCAAAGAAGAATAATCCCATACCAATTGGAAATAAAGAGTTTGAAATGTTCATTTTGCTAAAGTCATTATCGAATTGTGTTACGACAAGTAAATAAACAAAGAAACTTGTTACTGTGATCATGATCAAAAATCTTTTAATCATTATTTCATCTCTTTTTTATATTCCACTAATTCTGCTTCATTACATAAGATGAAATGACCTGGTACAATTTCATGCATCGATGGTTTATCAACACTGTAGTCATGACTTCTTGGGTCATATTTAACTCTAACTCTTTTTTTCTCATAACGAGGATCTGGTAATGGTACCGCAGATAATAAAGATTTAGTATATGGATGTAATGGGTTTTTGAATAACTCTTCAGCAGTAGTAAGTTCAACAAGGTTACCATAATACATAACCCCAATACGATCACTAAAGTATTTAATTACTGATAAGTCATGTGCAATAAACATAATTGTAATACCAAAGTTTTCACGTAAATCATTTAGTAAGTTAATTACTTGAGCTTGAATTGATACATCAAGTGCACTAATTGGTTCATCAGCAATAATAAATGCTGGTGCAACTATTAAAGCACGAGCAATACCAATACGTTGTCTTTGTCCCCCACTAAATTCATGAGGATATCTTGATGCATGTTCTGGTACAAGTCCAACAGTTTCAAGTACTTCATTAACTTTTTTAAGAATAACTTTTTGGTTTTTTTCACCAGAAATTATTAATCCTTCTGAAATAATTTCTTTTACTGTCATACGAGGATTTAGTGAAGCTATTGGATCTTGGAAGATCATTTGCATATTTCTCATTAAACCTTGATCGATTTTAACAGTATCTTTAATTCTTTGATCACTTTCAGTTTTTTCAACTTTAAGTGCTTTAGCTTTTGCATTCCTAATATCAGCAATTTTCGCTAATAAAGGTTTCTTCAAATTATCAATGTCACTAGTAGATGTTTGATTTTGTTTACCTTTAGTTACTATCTCACTAATTTCACTTTTAATTTTTTTAATTTCGGCTTTTGATTCAGACTTAATATTTTTCATATTGTCTCTTTGCGTCATTGTTCCTGCCGCAATTCTTTTACCCATGAAGAATATTTCACCATCTGTTGGTTCGTGTAATTTGATAATTGTACGTCCAGTAGTCGTTTTCCCACAACCAGATTCTCCAACTAAACCAAATACTTCACCTTTATAAATATCAAAATTGATTCCATCAATTGCTTTTACTACTAATTTGTTTTTTCCGAATCCTGATTTAAAATGCATTTTTAATCCACGGATGCTTAAAATCGGATCTCCTTGTTGAGGTTTCATTATTTACCCACCTCTTCTGTTAATTTTTTCATTCTAGCAATTCTATCGGTAATTGTTTGTGGAACATCCACTTGAGGAGCATCAGGGTGTAATAACCAAGTTGCTGCTGAGTGAGTGTCACTAATTTTAAACATTGGTGGTTGTTCTTCTTTATCAATTTTTAAAGCAAATTTATTACGATCCGCAAATGCATCACCTTTTGGCGGGAATAACATATTTGGAGGTGTTCCAGGAATTGTTGATAATCTTTCTTTTGAAGATAGATCTGGCATTGAGCTTAATAAAGCCCAAGTATATGGATGTCTTGGTTCATAGAAGATATCTTCACTTGTTCCAAGTTCAACAATTTTACCAGCATACATAACACCAATACGGTTAGCCATATTTGCTACTACACCTAAATCATGTGTAATAAAGATAACAGTTAAATTTCTTTCTTCTTTAATTTTGTTAATTAATTCAAGTATTTGTGACTGAATTGTAACATCAAGTGCTGTTGTTGGTTCATCACAGATAAGAACATCAGGATTTGCAGTTAATGCAATCGCAATAACGATTCTTTGTCTCATCCCACCAGAAAACTGGAATGGATATTGTTTAATACGTCGATCTGGTTCAGGAATACCAACTTCTGTCATAACTTGAATTGCGCGTTCAAAAGCTTCTTTACGAGTTACTTGTTTGTAACGTCTAAGTAATTCTCTTTCATTTGCAATTTGTTTTCTAACATCAGCACTATTGCTGCGATCACTTCTTAAACTTTTAATAACTTGAGAAACACGAACTTTTTCATCATGCCACTCTTTTTTAATTGCTTTTTTAGCAGCTCTTTTAGTAACTTTTAATTTACGTTTTGCTTCGCGTAAATCTGTTCTAAATTCTTTTCTTTTTGTACTCATTTCAGCTCTTTTTAAAGGTACCGGAGAATCAGGATCGATAGAGAATTCACGTTTAGCTTCTCGATTAGTACTGCTTAATCCTTTTTTATCTCGCTTTAAGTTTTTAACAATCATACGTTCCGTATGGAACATATTTTTATACTTATTTTCTAAATGTTTACCATTTAAAATCATACCTTCAGTTATTTGTTTTCCAATTTTCATAATTGGGTTTAAACTTGACATCGGGTCTTGGAAAATCATTCCAATTTTATTCCCACGAAGTTCATGGAAATGTGCTTCATCTACTTTTGTTAAATCTTCATTTTCATAAATAATTTTACCGTCTTCAATAATACCATTACCAGCTAAAATACCCATAATAGCACGACTTGTAACAGATTTACCTGAACCTGATTCTCCAACAATAGCTAGTGTTTCACCTTCATATAAGTCAAATGTAACTCCACGTACAGCTCGAACCATACCATTAACAGTACGGAAAGATATTGTTAAGTCTTCAACTTTTAATTTAATATTATCATTATTCATTATTCAGACCCCCTTAAAGTAGGATTAAACGCATCACGAAGAGCGTTACCAAACATATTGAATGTTATCATTAAGATCGAAATAATTAATGATGGATATAAAGTTAAATATGGTTTATTTCCAAGTAACAAACGACCATCAGCGAGTAAAACTCCAACTGATACTCCTGAGAACTCTAAACCTAAAATATTAAACGATTGTCCATGCCCAATACCAAATCCTAAGTAAGAAATAGTTGACTCACTAAATATAACATAAGGAATCATCAATATACTTGCTGTAATTATCGTACCAATACCATTTGGTAAAATATGTCTGAAGATAAGTCTTCTATCTTTAGCTCCTAAAGTTCTAGATGCTAGTACATATTCACGACCTTTATATCGGTAAAATTGTGTTCTTGTAATACTTGCAACTCCGATCCATCCCGATATAATCAAGATCAATACCAGGGTCTTCAGACCCGGTCCAAAGAGGGCGACAAATATACTCAATGTAACTAACCAAGGAATACGTCCAACAATCTCTGAGAAACGTTCCATTAAGATATCTACTACACCACCGTAATAACCAGCAATTGATCCATAAATAACACCAATACTGATATTAATGAATGCAACAATAAATCCAATTAATAAAGAAGTTCTTGTTGCTACCCAAACTAGCGTAAATAAATCTCTACCTGAAGCAGTTGTTCCAAAGTAGTAATAAGGAATTTCATCGTAACCACTGTACAGTTGATAGTTTAAGATAAGTTCGTAAGAATAGTATTCCACACCATCAACAGTTACACTATCATTTTGATTAGTTACTTTAACAATTGGACAAGTATCTGGAAATATCCATCCATTTGGATTTTCAGGATCTGGATCTGGTGTACTTGTACACAAATCTCCATACTCTAAAAGAATTTCATCATATTCAGAAGCTGCTAAAGCAATTTCATATTTATCGCCAAACGCTGCTTCATAATCCATATAAGTAAATGATGCTTTTAATAATGTCCCATTTTGACGAACAGCAGTTCCAGCTCCGTCAAATAAATCGAAGTCCCATAAATCAAATCCTGTAGCGCTATATGAAGGTTCCTCCGAAGCATCACTATAAACTTCAAAACTATCGTACACAATTGTGTTTTTATTTGAATCTGTTACTAATTCTATTTTTACTTTACTACCATACGTTGCAGTAACACCGAAAATAACGTATGGTGAAATTTCATGCAACCCAACAGTTTCAAGTGTATCAATTAAAACATATTCATCAGTTGAAGGGCTAATCATATAAATATTTAATACAGCACTTTCACCTTCAATTGTATTTATTTCAGTAATATTAACTTTTAATACTGCGTTTGAAGCATATACAAACCAAACTTTTGCTGGTGTCTCAACTGAAACACTTGTTGAATCAGCATCAGTTCTTAGTATTGTTTCTCCACCAGTACACAACTCATCTTTTAATGCACATGTAGTTGCATAGTTTTTAAGTGATCCTTCAACAATTAAATCAGGATTAAAGCCAATCGGCAATCCCAAAACAGTATCATCTTCTGGATCTAGCGATGTTAAGTCAACAGTTTGTTCATCGCGATACGTCGTCCCATCAAAGATTCCAATATCTTCTAAAAATGGAACACGTGGTGGTAAGAATGCTACTTGTTCTTCTAATTGAGTAAAGTTTTTGTTACTCACAATAGGAATAAAGAATGTAAAGAAGATAATAGTAAATAATATTAATGTTGCAACAACATTTGTTCTATTTTGTCTAAATCTAATTAATGCATCTTTAAAGTATCCGATTGGTTTCGTTTCAAATTTCTTATCATAGATTTTATCTTCTACTTGAAGGAATTCAAAACTATCTGATTTTATTTTATCATCATAGTTCATTATTTACGTCCTCCCATTCTAATTCGTGGATCAACAATACCATAAGATAAATCTACTAATAGTACAGCGAATAATCCAATTATTGTATAAAAGGCAGTAATTCCTAAAATTAAGTTATAATCAAAATCTCCTAAGGCCATAGCTCTTAAGTAAATACGACCAGTCCCAGGAATACTATATATTCTTTCAATAATTAACGAACCACTCAGTAAACCTACAAACGAACCAATAATACCAGGTACTAAAGGTACCATCGAGTTTCTCATTGCATGTCTAATAACAGTCTGTCTTTTTGTTAATCCTTTAGTTCTTGCTAGTAATAAGAATTCAGAAGTTAAAACTTCAGTTAATTCTGCTCTTGTTGTTCTAGTTAATCCAGCAATCGCTCCAAAAGATAATCCGAGAACAGGTAAAATCATTCCCGTATATTGAATCGAGCCGGTCAAGTCGGCGGAAGGATACTGCTCAATAACCCATCCGAGCTGATACCCAAATACCATAACCATGATTGACATTACAACAAAGCTTGGTATAGATATAAACACCATTACTGAGAAAGTAATTATATTGTCGATTATTGTATTTTTCTTAAGTGCTGCAACTATCCCGAGAACAAACCCTATTGGTATATAAAAGAATAATGCAATAAGATTCAGTTTTAAAGTAACCCACATTCGTGTTTTAAGTACATCAAAAACAGGAACATTTACAGATACACGAGTTGAGTAACCCCAATCCCAATCTGAAATTATATTCCAAGACCATGTAAAATACTGTCTCGCAATTGATACCGGTTCATAAACACGATAGTAATCGTCTTCTTCAACGAAATAACAACCATCACATCTTTCGTAAGTACCATCTTTCAATTGAACGACAATGGCTGGGTCTCTTTCGAAGCGTAAAGTCATATAACCGTCATTTAGTTGCTGTTGATAGTAAATTGACTTAGCATCTTCGGTAGTAGGTGGATATTCAGGCGCAAATTTTAACAATACAAAGTTCATTGATAAAATTGTGACAATAATTATGAAAATCCAAATAGTTCTTATAATTATATATCTCAGCATAATTAATATTGTATAATAATTTATTGCGAATTATTATACTCTCCTCTCTATGATATTTTTAATTAGAATAAACATATATCTTTTAATAATAAGGATATATATATATATACTTGTATACATGATAATTCTATTTGAAAATATCTTTTAAACAAATCCTAATTCTTGCTACTTATTTCCTACTAAAAATTTCATACATAACAAAAAAAGTATGAAATTCGTATAACATCCGAGAAGGTCTATATTCTACAAGGACATTATTTCTTTACATATTATATTTTATTAAAAATTACTATATAAATCAAGCACTTTAGTGCATAATTATCAATTTTATGGATTGTACGATAAATCAAGTCATTTTTACTGATTTATTTATTACTTTTTCTTTTGCAAATAGCAAACAAACCACCCTGTCCATGACAAGATGGTTTGTATGTTTTAATCTATTTGTTATTCTGCTTTGTTTAAGTTATTAGTATTAGTCAGTTGTAACGAATACCATATCTCTTGAACCATCATCGAATGTAAATACTACTTGATAATCAGTAGCAGTTACTAATCCAGTAACAGCGATTGCAGTTAAATCTGCAAAGTCAACAGCAGTACCTGTAACTTCTACATAAGCTCCATCAGGAGAATAAACTACAGCACTTGTAACAGTACGAGTAGCGTCATCACTTAATGTGATAGAAATTGCAGCAGTTGTAGCAGTTTGAGTAATAGTTGAATCAGTGATTACAGACAGAGTCATAAACCAAGGAGAAACAGATTCCCCAACTTTAGTAGCATCAGATACATAATCGAAGTTGATTACAACTTGGTAATCTCCAACGTATCCTACTGCATCAACGTAGCTTCCGTCATCGAATGCAGGAGATAATCCTGTAACTAATACAGTAGCATCAGCAGGAGTAATACCTACCATACCAACAACATCAAGGTAACCATCAGTTAGATCGTACCATTGAACTGTATAAGTAATATTATCGAATTCAGGTGAACTGAATTGATCAATTGTAAATTCAACACTATTTTGAGTAATTGTAAAGTCTTTTGCAGCAGGAACTGAAGCTTCAGTACCTTCTGATAAGTATACTTCACCATTTAATGCAGAAACGATTGCATCAAATGACCACATTTCAATTACTTCAAGTCCAGCTGGAGTTGTATAAGCTAATTCGATATCCGCATCAGCAGTTGTAATACCCCAGTTTAATGTAAATCCAGAACGGTTGTCTGAAGAATATGTGTCAAGGAAACTTGCAGCGTCTAATGTAGATCCTGAGATCCCACCATAAGCTAAATCAAATTCACCAGGCATCATATGGTTGTAATAGTTATAAGGGAAGTCAGCCATTGTAACATGAATATCAACATAGATATTATGTTCAGAATCTGTAAATGCAGCTTCAAAAGCACTTTCGATATATTCACCAAGTAATACCATTGATGCACTACCACTAGTGATTAAGAAATCAATATCAATTGCAGTAGGGTTAGCAATAGTACCAGCTTCATAAGAACCATCAGCAATCATTTGATCGATAGCTAATTTCCAATAAGCAATTGCAGCATCTTCGTTATATCCGTTTGTTGAAGGTGAAAGTCCGTCTCCAACAGATATTCCTGCGTCAGTATCACGGTAAGGAACACCTAGTTCAGCATCTACTAAGTATGCATCACTAAATAAATACATTTGAGTAGTACTTGTTTTAAGTACTTCCTCAGCTAATTTTAATCTGTCAATTGCGAAGTATAAAGCCATTTTGAAATCTTGATTAGCTAAGATTGGTTCAGGAATCCAAGAACCATCAGGGAATTGTTCTCTTTGTGCTTCAACAGTTCCTAATCCGTTAATCATCATTCTAAATGTAGTCGCACCAGGAATTCTAACTAAACCTGGGTGATTTGCATAATCTTCATAATCTTCAGAAGGTAATGTAGCGCTATCAGTTTTACCAGCTATAAATTCATCGAATCTTGTAGCTGATTCTTCAATAATCATTTGTGTGTAATGAGTAAAGAAATAAGTATCCGCTTGAGCGAAAGTATCATTTTTACTATAACGTAACACTTTGTCTGCTTCATAATAATCTAAATCATAAATACCAGAACCAGCAATTGTAATTGCTGAAGTACCATATTGATCTCCAACTGCATCGTATAAGTCTTCACTTATTGCAGTCATAACGAAACTTGATAACCAATATTTTACATTCCATTCTGACATATCATTTTCGAATATAAATTCGAAAGTTAAATCGTCAATCAAGTTAATTCCAACAGTAGCCCAGTCTCCTGTACCGCCATCTAAAGAACCACCAGCATCAACGTAAGCTTGAGCTCCAACAACTTCTTGAGTAGCGTTTAAGAAATCTCCACCACCAGAAACTGCTCTAAACCATTCTAAATCTAAAGCTAATTGATAAGTATAAACATAATCATTCGCATCAATTGTCATATCGAAACCAGTAGTATCGATATCATCATGGAAAGACCATACTAAATCATCTCTAAGCGTAATTTGCCAAGTATTAGAAACGTAAGTTCCAGAATCTAACATTTCTCCATCGACTGGATCAGGTACAGAAGCTGCCATTGAAGGCACAACAACGTAACCAGTTTTATCAGCGTTAAATTCATAGTCGTATAATGCACCAGTAAATAAACTGATTACATCAGAACTAGTTGAATCATCATAAGTCCATTGGTTAAATGTTGGTGGGTTACCACTTAAAGTAGTTCTATAAGTGTATTCACCTGCAACACCAAACTCACCATCATCCATTAATACAGTTGAGTCATCAGCACTCATTGTAGCGAATGAAGTACCCATACCCATAACTGCAACATATTCATCAACAGGTAATTGCATTCTATCACTATAAAGTGCAAATCCACCATTTGCAAACATTGGAACACCTGCAAACATATTATTTAATAGATATGCTTCAGCAGCTGCCATAAATGTATGTCTTAAATCAGTATTCGCAAATTTATAATTATAGAATCCTGTAGGATAAGTAACATCTTGACCAGCAACAGTAACAGTACGTACTGCAGTAGCAGTTAAACCTTCAGCATCTGTAACACTATAAGTTAAAGTGTAAGTTCCAGCAACAGAAGTATCAACAGTACCAGTAACAGTAATGTCTGCTGTAATGTCAGCATCTTCATTATCAGCAGCAGTAACACCATCTAATACAACAAACGTATCATTTAATTCTAAAGTAACATTTGCAACGTTACTTATAGTTGGGTTACTTCTTTCGTCAACAACTGGATCGTCATCTCCGCCACAGGCAGATAATCCGAAAGCTAATGCGAAAATTGTAGTAAATATTAATAATTTCTTCATTTCTTTGTTCCTCCTCTTTATTTTGTTTTCTATTAACATTTTACTATATTTAACCCCTTTAAGTCAATAACTAAAAGGAATTAAGCCCTCATTATTGAAGTTTTCTAAATACGCTTTTTTTTGTTTTTTACAAAAAAATCGTATTTCCCATATTAAATTTAGCTTTAATAAGCCATTAAATGCAATAATGTTCGTATGTAAAATAAATAAAATATTCTGCATATTGCTATATATATAGGAAAAAATTAATCTGCAAATATGAAACTTTTGTTTTTTCAACTGTAATAATCAGCCGTTTTCGTTTCCTTTTTCTGCTTTTTATACGATTTTTATTCATCATTTAGCAATTATTTGAATTTTTTTTGTGATGTAAACGCTCACAATAAAAAAGTAAAAAAACACCCTGATTTAGGATGTTTTTTTAGCTGTTTTTTTATAAATCTAAGGTGCTGTAACAATTGCAATTATATCAATAATTTCTTGATCACTTGTCACATTATCCATATGGTAATCTACTTCAATTCCATTTTCAATACTAATATATTCCCACTCACCAAATTCATCTAATACTCTAGTACTTAATACATTATTTGTACTAATTAATAAACTTGATCCAAGCGGAGTCATAATAACACCAATTGAAGATGCTCCACCACTAGATTTTTGGCCAATGATAGTTGCAAATCCACATTCTTTTGCGATTGAAACCATTAAGTTTGCCGCACTAAATGTGACACTTGAACTAATAATAAAATACTCATAATCAAATGCATTATATTCACTTTCAATATAGTACGTTACAGCAGATCTATCTGCTGGGTTTTGGGAATGGAATAATATTTGATCTTCAGTCATATATCCGAAAATTCTCAATACTGCTCCTAAGTTACCACCAGTATTATAAGATAAGTCAAATACAACATTCTCAACTGTTACTGGTAAAGCAAACAAAATATCATAAACAGTATCCGGAGTATCAATATCAAATCCAGTAATATAGATTACTACCGTTTTATTGTTGTCTATTAAAGTAAAATCAGGCATATTGGCTACTGATCCAAACTTTTCATCGATTAATGCTTCCACTGCCCACATTCCAGTATAGAACGCTTGACCTCTACTTCCTAATTGATCAATTGAAGTTAAGTTTTCACTATTTGAAACTTCAGTATAAATACCGGTAAAAACATATGATGTATGTAAATCATCTAATCCATAAGCATAAGCAAATACTTTTTTATAAATATTAGCGTCTGTCCCATTAATTAATGTATCAGCATATGGTAATAGTTTTTCATAATAAGTTCCAACACCACGGTCTTCTTTTAACCCGTAGAAGTAATCAAATGCTAAAGCTAAAAAGTTATAGTTAGCGATTCTTGAATCGAGTGGAGCATCTAAATCATTAAAAGTACTCGTTCTAATAACGTCTTGTAATGCTTCATCTTCTTCAGTTCCACCACTGATTCCAAATGTATCAATTCCATAAAGTTTATCACCATTGTAATATACATCGTAATAAACTCCACCAGCAAACAGTAAGTTTGTAACATGGAAAGGCATTAAATAGAAAGTTTCTCCACCTTCTTCATATATAACAAGGTCAAATCCATAATCTCCTAACGGAATCGTTACTTCATTCGGATCAACATATTCAACATCTACGTAAATTAATCCATCGCCATAATCGCTTTCAGTTTCAGCAACGTAACTCTCAAAGAAACCAAAAGTATTTACTGTAAATGTATTTTCAGTAAAATTAATTGTTGCTGTATAAATATCAATAACAGTTTCTAATGTAACGTCATCAACGTACTCAACTTCATATTGAACTTGTAGTACATCTGGACCAATAAAAGTATACTCAACAATTGTTGATTCAATTGCTCCTTCGATTAAAGTAATAAATTCTTCAACATCAATATATGGAACAGTCCCATTATTCATAAAGAAAATATTCACTTCAGCATCATCAACAACAACGTATTCTTCAGATGTTCCTTCAAATGCAAGCAACGTTCTTGAAGTAACAACTGATTCAACTTGTGCTTCAATTACAACATCAAATGTTTCAATTGAGAAATATGCACCATTTTTTACAATAACTTGTAGCGTAACAGTAACATCATCAGCTCCAACAGGAGGTGGGAATACTAACCCTCGACTAGTTAAAATATAAGGATGACTAGAACTCCAAATAAAAGTTGATCCATTACTTCCCCATAACGGCATATCAATTCCATCATCAAAATTAATAGCTGCAAAATCGAGCAACGCTTCTTCTTCGTCAGTTAATACATATTCAGTAACGGTAATGATCACAGTTTCTGAAGCAGTATTTCCCGCGTCATCACTTACAGTATAAATAATGTCATATGTTCCAGCCACTGTAAAACTAACAGCACTTGAATCAATACTAATAACATCAGTAAGAACACCATCAGTTTCATCATTAGCACTAACACCAACGGAAAAATCAGGTTCAGTATCACCAATTACCAAAGTGTAATTAGTCGTACCTGTAATTACAGGTTCAGTTGTATCAACAACAACAATAATTGGAACCTCCTCATCATCCGTTGAATCACAAGCAGATAATG
>JASFZA010000125.1:0-31319 GCA_045046715.1 Candidatus Izemoplasma sp. | reverse complement strand
AAAAGGCTTAACTCCTATAGAATATAGGAATCAAGCCTTAGATTCAATTCAATACTAATTTTATTTATTTACAGTGTCTACTTGACAGGGACTACATCACTTTAAATTGTCGTCTTTTCTTTAGAATAAATCTGTTGATAAATATCGTTCACCATTTGATGGTGAAACTGTAAGTACTGTTTTGCCTTTACCAAGTTTCTTAGCAATTTGGATAGCGATATAAACATTAGCTCCAGTAGAAATACCAACAAGTAGTCCTTCTTCTTTTGCTAATCGACGAGCCATAGAATATGCTTGTTCATCTGTTACAGTTAAGACACCATCATAGATTGTTGTATCAAGTATTTTTGGAATGAAACCTGCTCCAATTCCTTGAATTTTATGTGACCCTTTTTCACCACCACTTAAAACATTAGATGTTTCTGGTTCGACGGCATAAATTAAAATTTTAGGATTTGTTTCTCTTAATATTGTTCCTACTCCAGTAATTGTTCCACCGGTTCCAACAGCTGCAATAAAACAATCTAAATTAGGTAAATCTTTCTTAATTTCGATTGCTGTATTTCTCATATGCGCTAAAGGATTATTAATGTTGCTAAACTGCATTGGCATAAAGTAACCATGTTTAGCAACTAAATCTTTACACACTTCAATAGCTTTATCCATACCTTTTGTTAAGATTAGTTCTGCGCCGTAGGCTTTAAATATTTTTCTTCGTTCAATACTTTGATTGTCTGGCATTGCAAATATTGTTTTATAACCTTTACTCGCTGCAATCATTGCGATACCAATTCCAGTATTTCCACTTGTTGGTTCAATTATTGTGTCACCAGGTTTTAGTAAACCACTTTTTTCTGCTTCATTGATCATACTTATAGCAATCCGATCTTTGACACTTCCACCAGGGTTAAACCATTCTAGTTTTAAGTATACATCAGCCATATTGCTTGTTATTACTTTATTTAATTTGACTATTGGAGTGTTACCAATAGTATCATATATATTGTTGTAAATCATTATATCACCTCTTCTATTACAGTATAGCTTATTGTAGTAGATTGTTAACCAATAACGATAAAAAAAGACCCAAATTTTGGATCTTTAGAAAATACAGTAATACAATGTGTAAATTATTTAGTAAAACGTGGTTTCATATGGGGAAATAATAATACATCTCTAATTGAAACACTGTTTGTTAATAACATAACAACACGATCAATTCCAATACCAAGTCCACCTGTAGGTGGCATACCAAACTCTAGTGCTTCTACATAATCAATGTCCATTTCGTTAGCTTCATCGTTACCTAAGTCTTTTTCTTTCAGTTGAGCTAAGAATCGTTCTTTTTGATCAATTGGATTGTTAAGTTCACTAAATGCATTTGCATACTCTCTACCATCGATAAATAACTCGAAACGGTCTGTAAATCTTGGGTCATCAGCGTTTTTCTTAGCTAATGGACTAATTTCAACAGGGTGTCCGAAAACGAATGTAGGATTAATGATAGTTTCTTCTACATATTCTTCAAATAACATATTTAAGATATGACCAACACCAGTGTAGTGGGGAGGAATAGATAATCCTTTTTCTTTTGCAAATGCAACAGCTGTTTCATACGTCATATTTGGATCTTTAAAATCAATGCCAACTAGATCTTTAACAGCGTCAGCCATATGAAGTTTAGCCCAACCTCGAGACATATCGATTTCTTTATCATTGTAAGTGATTTTTAATGTTCCTAATATATTTTCAGCAACAGTACAAATCAATGATTCAGTTAAGACCATCATTGAATTAACATCACCGTATGCTTGATATAATTCTAACATTGTAAATTCAGGGTTATGTTTAATACTCATACCTTCATTTCTAAAAGTTCTACCAATTTCATAGACACCATCAAATCCACCAACAATTAATCTTTTTAAGTAAAGCTCTGGAGCAATTCTTAAGTAAAATGGCATATCTAGAGTATTGTGATGAGTAACAAAAGGTCGTGCATTTGCTCCACCTAAAATCGGATGTAAGATTGGTGTTTCAACTTCTAAGAATCCATCGCTATTTAATATTTCACGAATATTTTGAATGATTTTAGATCTTAAAATAAATGTTCTTTTAGAATCTTCATTTGTTATTAAATCAACATAACGACGACGATATCTTTCTTCGATATCTTTTAAACCGTGAAACTTTTCAGGTAAAGGTCGTAATGCTTTAGTAAGGTGAGTATATTTTTTAACTCGAACACTCATTTCACCAGTATTAGTTTTCATTGCAATACCGGCAACACCAATGATATCTCCTAAATCTGATTTATTATAGACTTCAAATGCATCATCACCAATTTCATCTTTACGAACATATAATTGGATTTGGCCGTTTTGGTCCATGATATGCATAAATCCTGCTTTTCCTTTACCACGTTTCGTCATAATTCTACCTGCAATTGTAAGTAAAGGTAACTCCATATCATGCAGTTCTTCTTTTGAGTACTTGTTATATTTTTCTAAAATAGAATCAGTACTTTCAGAACGTTCAAAGCTTGTTCCAAAAGGATCTATTCCATTTTCTTCTAATTGTACTAATTTTTCTCTTCTTACCAGTTCTTGGTCTGATAGTTTTTCCATATGAATCACTCCTATTTTTTAGACAATTATGATTATAACATAATCCTTGAATAATAAAAATAAAATAGCGCAAGTATTTGCGCTATTTTGTTGATAATTGTAATACATTTAAGTTTGCGTACATAATCGACATATAGTTGAGCCCATCATCAATTTCCTCATCTGTTAAATTACCAAGTCCATGCATATACAATCTCTCAGCATCGGGGTTGATTTCTTGATAGCTTGTTAAGACACTATCTCCAGAAGGAGAATTGGCATTTTTTTCAAAGATTATATAAGCTAAATCATTTTCTTCAGCTAATTCTACAAACGCAATTAAGTTTTCTGCAGTTTCCTCTGTTGCATGTGCAGAAGTTGAAATTGGATGAATATCCAAATTATATCTGACGGCGTAATATGTAAACAACATCGTTGTTGTGATTAAAGGTTTTGTAACTTCTAATGACATTGCTTCATAATCAGAATTTAATGTGTCAAGGTCAGCATATAGAGCAGAGTAGTTAGTAGCGAAATCTTCTGAATATTCTGGGTAAGTAAGACTTAGAATATCTTTTACCATTTCTGCTGCTTGTGACATTCTAAATGGATCTAACCAGAAGTGAGGATCATCACTTAACTGAGTTTCGTCACAACCATCTAAATCGTCGTCACCTTCAATGAAATCGTGTGAAAAACAAACTTCGTTATATTCAATATACTGTGAAATATCTACTATCGTTACACTACCTTCTTTAAATGTTGTGTCTTTTGTATTGTCAATGTAGGTATCTAAACCAGCATTTACATAAAATAATAAATCTGAATTTAACATAGAAATAATTTCTTTTCCCGTCCAATCAATTGATTCAGAGTGTACTGTAGAACCAGGAACTCTTCTAACCGTAACTAAGTCACCAGCTATTTCCTCTACTAAAAACTGCATTGGATAAACTGTAACGTAAACTAAGTTATCGGGATCGTTATCATTCCCACATGCACTTAACGTAATAACTAATAATGTTGCAACTAATAATAATAAAACTTTTTTCATAATATCACCAAGGTCCTTTTTAATTAAATACTTTTTTCTTCAATAATTTCATACATATTTGCGGCATCTTCTTTTTTTGTAGAATCAACGATAACTAAAATTTTAACGATTACAATTTTTGAACCAAATGTAATGGCTATAATATCATCTTCTTTAATTTTAGTACTAGATTTAGCAATTTTATCATTTACTGTGATTCTACCACTATCGGCAACTTCTTTTGCAAGTGCTCTTCTTTTGATTAATCTTGATACTTTTAAGTACTTATCTAGTCTCATAATATCACCTGATTATATTATATCATAAAATAAAAAAATAGGATATCATTGATATCCTATTTTAGCGATTATTTTTCTTTCTTAATATCTTCTTCTTTAACTTTTAAAGCTTCCTCTTCAGCTACTTTCAAAGCTTCCTCTTCAGCTACTTTTAAAGCTTCGGCTTCTTTAGCTTCCAAAACTGCTTTTTCGGCATCTAATTTATCTTGTTTTATTTTTGCAATAACTTCTTCTTCTTTTTTAATTTTATCAGTTACTTTTTTCTTTTCCCACCAATCTAAAGTATCAGATTCTACGATTTCGTAAATATCTACTCTAGTTAATGTTTCAACTTCAAGTAAGTAATGAGCAATCCTTTTAAGTAAAGTAACATTTTCTCTTAAAACTTTAGTAGCAATACGGTAACATCCATCGATAATAACTCTAATTTCATTATCAATTTCAAGTGCTACTTGATCACTAAATGTTTTTGATGATTGATAATCTCTACCAAGGAATACACTACCTGATGGTTGTTCATAGAGGATAGGTCCTAATGAACTCATTCCATATTCAGTAACCATCGAGCGGGCAATTCTTGTTGCTTTCATAAAGTCATTGTGTGCTCCTGTTGAAATTTCATTAAAGATAATTTCTTCACCAACACGACCACCAAGTAAACCTGTTATTTGATCTAATAAATCCTGCTTAGTAGATAGGAACGCATGTTCTTCTTCTGGTAACATCAATGCATAACCACCAGCATTACCACGAGGAATAATTGTTACTTTGTGAACAATATTTGCATTGTCTAACTTAATACCAAGAACAGCATGTCCTGCTTCGTGATGCGCAATAAAGTTTCTTTCCTTTTTAGAAAAGATTCTAGATTTTTTAGCAGGTCCCATCATAACTCTATCAACAGCTTCATCGATATGATAAAGTTTTATAAGTAGTTTACTTTCACGTGCAGCAAGTAATGCCGCTTCGTTTAGTAAGTTTTCTAAGTCTGCACCAGTAAATCCAGGTGTTCTTTTTGCTATTTCATCAAATGTAACTTCTGGATCTAATTTTTTATTTCTAGCATGAACTTCTAAGATTGCTTTACGCCCTTTTACATCAGGTGAAGATATTGTTATTTGACGATCAAAACGACCAGGTCTTAATAATGCAGGGTCTAAGATATCAGGTCTATTTGTAGCCGCAATAACGATTACTCCAGAATTAACTCCAAAACCATCCATTTCAACAAGTAATTGGTTTAGTGTTTGTTCACGTTCGTCATGTCCACCACCAACACCAGTTCCTCTTTGACGTCCAACTGCATCAATTTCATCAATAAAGACAATACAAGGCGCATTTTGTTTTGCTGCTTTGAACATGTCACGAACACGACTTGCTCCAACACCAACAAACATTTCAACAAAGTCAGAACCACTTATTGAATAAAATGGAACACTAGCTTCGCCAGCAACAGCTCTTGCTAATAATGTTTTACCTGTACCAGGTGGCCCAACAAGTAAAATACCTGAGGGGATTCTCGCTCCGAGTGCAATATATTTTTTTGGATTTTTAAGGAAGTCGATTATTTCTTCCATTTCTTCTTTTTCTTCATCAATACCAGCAACACTATCAAATGTTGTTGTTTTACCTTTGTTTAATTTTGCTCTTGATTTACCAAAATCAAATGCTTTGTTATTTCCACCACTACTTCGCATGAAGTAAGCGATGATAAATATTAACATTAAGATTGGTAATAAGATCATGATTACACTCCAAAAACTATAAGTAGGTCCTTTAACATGATTGTAAGGAATACTATTAGTTTCAGCTAAATCAATTATTATAGAAAGACTTTCTTGAGTAGGAATAATTAAGAAATAATCTTTATTTTCTCCTTGATCAAGATAAGTACCTTCAATTCTGTATGAAAATTGATTAATTCCATCACCGATTGGTTTTGAATTTATTGCAGTTACTGTTCCTGAATCAACTAATGTGATAAATTCTGAATAAATTAATTCAGTAGGCTTTTCATCTTCATATGTAAACATATAGAATATTGCTACAACAAACATCATAATTAATGCCATAACAATTAGATTACCGGCTTTACTTCCTTTTTGCATTGGTTTCTTTTGTTTTACTTGTGCCATATTAACAACTCCCTATTTGCTATAAACTTCTCGCTTTAAGATTCCCACATAAGGTAAATTTCGATATTTGTCTTCATAGTCTAAACCAAATCCAACAACGAATTCTTTGGGGATTGTTACGCCAATATATTCTGGAAAAAACTCAACTACTCTTCCTAAAGGTTTATCTAAAAGTGTTACTACTTTAATACTTTTAGCACCACGGAAATTTAGTAAATCAACAATTTGTCTAAGTGTTCTTCCGGAATCTACTATATCTTCTGCTATTATTATATCTCTGCCATCAACTGGGATTTGTAAATCCATTAATATTTTAACTTCTCCACTTGATTCTGTCCCACCATGATAACTTGAAACGTCCATGAAAGCTACATCTAAGTATAAATCTATTTCACCAAGTAATTGGCCAAGAAATGGAACACATCCATTTAACAAACCAACAACTAATGGAGTTTTACCTTCATAATCTTTTGTGATTTGAGCTCCTAGTCTTTTAGAAATTTCTCTAATTTCATCATTAGATACAAGTACTCTTTCAATGTCTTTTTCTAGCATGTTATTTCACCTCATAGATATAGATTTTATTATTACATAATTCACTATACTTAACTTTGTTTAGTGATGGTATTCCCAATACTTCATCTTCATTAGCTATTAATAAGATACTGTTTCTTTTTGATAAAGGAATTTTTAAATCTATTAATAAATCCTTAATCTTTTTAGAGCCAGCTTTAAGTACTATTTTGTCACCGTTTTTACGGTTTCTTATTGTGAGCGGAAATACTAATTTATTATAACATAGTTCAATATAATTGCTATAATTTTGTTCTAATTTATTAATCGAGAAAATAATCGATTGATTATCATCTGTAAAATATTCTCCAGGTTCTAAGACTTTAATATTTACTTCTTTAAAAACTGGTGGTTTAGCTACATAGATATATTCATATTCTTTATAAAAAGAATAATCTTTGTTTAATGTAATTTTTTTATTTACAGAGTTATTTAGACAAATGTCAATAATGCTATTGTATTGTAAATAAGTCACCTCAACACTATTGTTTGTAGCAATATTTACGATATGTTTTAAAACTTTAATCTTTAAGATGTGTTCTAAGTTATTAAAACTTTTAATACTTATCGTGTTATGAATACAGTTTGTCTTTAGAAAATCTTGTTTTATTTTTTCTAAAACGATATCGGCACTTTCAATATAATCTCTTAACTGAATAACCTTCGAATCTAAGTTTGGATTTTCCTTTTTAAGATAAGGAATAATTTCATTTCGAAATCTATTTCTTGTATATTTAGAACTACGATTTGAAGCGTCTTCATAGTAAGTAATATTGTTTTCTTTAGCATACGCTAAAATATCTTCTTTTGGATATGAAATTAACGGTCTAATATATGAAATGTTACCGTCATGTCTAATATATGAAATGCCAGAATATCCTGTAAAAGATGAGCCTCTAATAATTCTCATTAAGACAGTTTCAACTTGATCATTTAAATGATGTGCTAAAACGATTTTTTTAGCATTATATTTTTGGGAAATGACTTTAAAAAAATCGTAACGTAATGTTCTTGATTCATCATGAAAATTATCTTTAAAAGGGGTATTGATGACATAACCCTCAAATGGAATATTTAGTTTCTTCGCAATGGCTTTAATGTTGATGAATTCTTGGTCCGATGCTTTTCGCTGTTTGTGATTTATATGGGCAATTACAAGATTAAGATTTTCTTTTAGATTTAGTAATATATCAAAAAGAACCATTGAATCTACCCCACCACTTAGGGCAACAATGATTGTCTCATTTTGATTAAATAGTTGTTTATTTGCAATTTGTTTTAGTAAATCTTTTTTCATTATAATCACCTGTCGTTATTATAACATAGTTTATATAACAAAGTGCTTTATTATCATTTACTTTGAATTACAAATTATCTATTTTAATAAAAATTATATGTGTTATAATAATTTTAAGAGACAAAAAAAGAATGGAGAGAGTTTAATGTTTAAATTACCAAAATTAAGTAAAGAAGAAAGAAGCTGGGTTTTGTATGATATTGCAAACTCGGCATTTATTTTGATTGTAATTACTGTATTATTCCCAATTCTTTATAAAGAAATTTATTTAGAATCTGCTGATGCAGATTGGGATAGAGGTTCACAAATATTTAAGTATCTAACTTCAGGATTAGCTTTAACTGTAGCTTTATTAAGTCCTGTAATTGGAGCAGCTTCAAATTATAAAGGAAGAAAATCTAAATTCTTCAAGTTGTTTTTAATCTTAGGACTTGCTGGCGGGTTTGCTCTTGCTATTCCAGGGCTCGATTGGTTAGTATTATTAATTATCTTTGCTATCGCGAGTTTAGGTTATAACTTAACTAATGTTGTGTATGATGCCTTCTTAGTTGATGTTACTACTGCCGACCGTATGGATGAGATTAGTGCTTTAGGATTCGCAATGGGTTATATCGGAAGTATGGTTCCATTCTTTATTGGGATTATTCCTTATGCTTTAGTATCACTAGGAATACTTCATGAAGATTTAGGACATTACGCAATTAGCTTTGCCTTCTTAGTAGCTGTCGTATGGTGGCTAGTATATTCATTGCCAATTTTAAGAGACGTTGAACAAAAACGTGAAGTTGAAGGTGACGGGTCTTTAAAAGAAGCGCTTCAACGTTTAAATCAAACATTTAGGCAAATAAGAGGATATAAAAATATATTCTTATTTATGTTGGCTTATTTGTTATACATTGATGTTGTTAATACGGTAATTAGATTAGCAATCAATATTGGTGGAGATTTATATATTGATGATATTATTTTACTTGGGGTTATAGTGGTAGTTCAACTTATTGCATTCCCATGTGCTATCCTCTTTGGTCGGTTAACTAAAGTTTACGGACCGAAGAAAATGCTTTACTACGGGATCTTTATCTACGCAGTTACAATATTTGTTGTTTATAGTATTGAACCAGGTAAAGAGTATTACATGTGGTTTGTTGCAGTTCTTGTAGGTACTGCTCAAGGTGGAATTCAATCTGTAAGTAGAAGTTTCTTTGTTAAACTTATTCCTATCGAAAAAGCAAATGATTTCTTTGGTTTCTTTAGTGTATTTGGAAGATTTGGGGGAATCATATCGCCATTCTTAATCGCTTTCTATCAAGTGAAAATCGGGATTAACTCAGCGGTACTATTATTATTAATTCCGCTTGGATTAGGGGCGATACTATTTGCCTTTGTTAAAGATGAAAAAAGTGAGTTAATTGTTTAAAGTTATATTAGCTAGTGCCTCACCAAGAAGAAAAGAGTTATTAGCACTTCTAGATTTAGAATTTACTGTTCATCCGAGTAACGCTGAAGAAATTATTAATAATGAGTTAAGTTTTGAAGATGTTGTTATCGATATCGCTAAGATAAAAGCGTTAGATATAAGTAAATTATATCCAAATGAATACGTCTTAGGATTTGATACACTTGTGATTCATAATAATAAAGCTTTAGGTAAACCACGTGATGAAGCAGATGCATATAAAATGTTAAAAGAACTTAGTGGAGATACACATCGTGTATTAACAGGAGTTTGTATTATAAAAGGTGATTACATTAATACGTTTTATAATGATGCACTTGTAACTTTTAATGAATTAACAGATTCAGAAATAGAAGATTATATAAAAACAAAAGAACCAATGGATAAAGCTGGATCATACGGAATTCAGGGTCATGGAGCAAAATTCGTGAACAAAGTTAATGGTGATTTTTACACTGTTATGGGACTCCCAATATCAAAGCTGTACCATGAACTTAAAAAGTTATACTAAAGAGGCGAATTTTCGCCTCTTTTATATATTTATTTTGCAGTTTAGTGTAAAATTAATGTATGATACCTTTTATATATACATATAGATAATAAGAAGTGCTAATCTAGTAGTGTCTTCTTAAGGAGGAAACACCATGTTTAAACTCAAAGTAAGTAAAGAAGAGCATAAGATCATTTTGGAAAGACTTAAGCTTACCGAAACAATGATCTATGATTATGTATTAGCAAAGGATAAAAATGATGTTGAAGATGATAAAATTAATATTATTTTTAGTGATGCTGATTTTTCTAAAGTTACTCGACTTTTAGACATGATAGTTCGCGGAGAAGACTTATACGTTATTGGCCATAATCAATTTGGCCAAAAGAGTGTTGAAGCTCGCAATTTTTTATATTTTACAGTTGAAGAAGATATGGTTTTTGGAATACTTAGTAACACAAGACTAGTTATTGATATTAAACTATATGAAATTGAAGAGTTATTATCTAGTAAAGATTTTATTAGAATTAGTAAACATTCAATTGTGAACTTAGGAAAAATTGATTATATTAAACCAGCTTTAAATTCTAAATTAGATCTCTTAATGAAAAATGGTGATTATTTAGAAGTGAATCGTGGTTACTATAAAGCATTTAAGAAAGCACTTGAAATCTAAGGAGGTATCATTGTGGATTTTATATTAAACAACCCAGTAATTGCATTTGTGTTTTTACTTGTTAGTGCATTTACACTTTTAATGATAATTAAAATTGTTGCAGAGGTAAATTTAAATAAGTTACTTAAGTTAAAACATCGTAAGATGAGAATTAATATGCCGGAAACTTATGTTAAGTCACGTATTGCATGGCTTAGTTTAGGAACTGTTACACCGTCTATTTTGATAGTATTAATGTTTAGTATTGGGATTAATCAAAACTATGATTATCAAAATACAACATTGCAGATTACATCAGCAAATGATATTCAAAATATTATTGATCAGTACTCTGATCAACAACAGATGAGTTATACAAATTTTAGTATTAGAACATTTGGTACAACAGATACTGTGCTTGGATCACAGTTTTTTGGGGTAGCAACACTGTATACTTCAACAGCTGGCTTAAACGATTCAGCTTATGACTTTACTGCAGAGTACACTGGAAGTGATGACTACTCTGGAACTAACAATCAAGTTGTTGGTGTTGATGAGATGGATAGTGTTATAACTGATGGGTTAAATATTTATACTTACTTTAATGACATGGTAACTGTCGCTCGCGCTTATACTGCTGATCAAGAATATGAAGTATTAGAAGTGATTAAAGAGATTAGTTATTATGAAGAAATATGTGAGAATGAACAATTTGTACCAAACGGGATGTATGTTGATGAGGACTATTTAGTTGTTGTTGGTACTTACATTAAAAACTATGGTTGTGATATATCGGGAATTGAAGATGATGTTTATTTATGGTATTACGATTCTGTAAATACTGGGGTTAAAGTATATGATAAAGTTGAATTTAACCTAATTGCTGATTACGAATTTGAAGGTAGTTTTAAAGGGACAAGAAAAGTCGAAAATAATCTTTTTATAATTACTTCTCAGTACTTACCATATAGTGAAATAACTTTTTATATTGAAGAAAACATTCCTCAATATACAATTGATGATGATACTTTTACTGTTGATTTCGGTGATATTTCTTATGTTGATGGGACTGTACCTAACTCATTTACATCATTTTATGGCATTGATTTAGATACACAAGATATCGATGTTGAAGTTATTCTTGGTGATACGCGATATAATATTTATATGTCTAATGAAAATATTTATATTGAAGGTGTCATCTACAACTATTTACCAATGGCAGACTTTATAAACTTTGAAGAACCTTACTCAACTAGAACTGCAATTAATAAAATATCTGTTGAGGGAAATGATTTAACATTTGTTGCTACGGGATTTGTTGAAGGCAGAACAATTAATCAATTCTCGTTAGACGAATTTGATGGATATTTAAGAGTTGTTACTAGTGAAGGATGGGGAACAGATATTGTAAATAGAATTACTATTTTAGATGAAGATATGAATTTTGCTAGTGTGATTGATAATGGATTAGGAGAAGTTGGGGAAAGAGTTATGTCAATGCGATTTGTTGGGAATTATGGATACGTTGTAACTTATTTACAAATGGATCCATTCTATACGATAGACTTAACTGATCCGTACCATCCTGAAATTATCGGAGCATTAAAAATCCCTGGATTTAGCACTTATTTACAACCACTTAATGATGATTATATGTTTGGAATCGGTTTTACTGATAATGGTACGATCAAACTTGATATATATGATATAAGTGATAAAACAGTTGATGCTTCTGTAATTTGGAGCATCGTGCTTAATGATGATGATTACGGATATGGTTGGAGTGAAGCTGCTTATGATCATAAAGCCTTACTGTTAGATATCGATAAAGGTATTATTTCAATTCCATTTGCTTCTTGGGGTTATGAAGAAGGACTTGGTTATACAAATAATAGTGGAGCATTAGTATTTAATATTGATTTAGAAACAGGCTTTGAATTTAACGGATTTGTATCTCATTCATTTACATCAGATTATGATGTTTATGGTTATAAGAGTGAGTATATTGATGATTACTTCTACGTTGTTACAAATAAATATATTAGTGTCTCTGCAATTGAAGATACAGAAACAATATTAAAATATATTAGTATTAATTAGTAATATAAAAAGCTGTAATTTGAGTTCAAATTACAGCTTTTTATTATTTGGTTTTTAATGTTTCATCACACACAGCTTTGCTTACTGCTTTGGAAACACGTTTATCAAATGGTGATGGGATTATGTATTCTCTAGTTAGCTCATCATCTTTAATAATACTAGCTATTGCGATTGATGCAGCGAGTTTCATATTTTCTGTTATATTTTTAGAATGAGCGTCAAGTGCTCCCCTAAAGAGTCCGGGGAATGCTAGGACATTATTTATTTGGTTAGGGTAATCACTTCTTCCTGTTCCAATTATGTATGCATTAGCACTAACTGCATCTTCATAAGAAATTTCTGGATCAGGATTTGCCAATGCAAATACAAATGGGTCTTTACTCATGCTTTTAACCATATTAGTTGTTAAAATATTTGGAGCGCTAACGCCAATGAATACGTCTTTACCTTTGATAAGTTCTTTCAGTGATGATAATTCATTTGGTAAAGGCTCGGCGATTACCGATTGATCAATTAGTTCTTTTTCTAAAAAGTTATAATCTTTATAATTGTTTTTAGTAAGGACACCGTTTTTGTTAAAGGCGTATAGATTAGTTACTCCTAGTTTTTTTAACATTTTAGCGATAGAACTACCCGCTGCTCCCGTGCCACTTAACACGTAAGTAAGTTCACTTATTTTTTTGCCAGTTAAGCGACATGAATTTATAAGCGCAGCGGAAAGGACAATCGCTGTTCCGTGTTGATCATCATGAAAAACAGGAATATTTAATTCTTTCTTTAGTCTTCTTTCGATATAAACGCATTTAGGCGCTGCGATATCTTCAAGGTTAATTCCCCCAAACGAAGGTGAAATATTTTTTACGATGTTAATTATCTCGTCTGGGTCTTGAGTATTTAAGCAAATTGGGAATGCATCAACATTACCAAACTCTTTAAATAAAATTGCTTTTCCTTCCATTACTGGAAGGCTTGCTTCAGGGCCAATATTTCCAAGTCCAAGGACGGCAGATCCATCAGTTACAATGGCAATCATATTACCTTTTGAAGTGTATTTATAAACATCACTGGGATTATCTTTTATTTTAAGACAAGGTTCAGCTACGCCAGGTGAATATGCTAAAGATAAATCATAATTATTTTGAATTTTTATTTTAGATACAACAGATATTTTCCCTTTGTTTTTTTCGTGCAAGAGTAAACTTTCTTTTTTTAAATTCATAATTATTTATCCCTGTAAATATCATTACCATAAATATCATAAGCAACAAAACAAGGGAAATCAACGACAGTTAATTCATGAATTGCTTCTGCTCCTAAGTCTTCATACATTATAACTTTACTACTTTTAATTTTACTGCTAAGTAAAGCACCGGTTCCACCGGTAGTAATTAGGTAGACTGAATTATTTTTAATCATTTCTTTTCTAAACGCTTCACTTCTATTACCTTTACCAATCATTAGTCGTAATCCTTTTTCCATTAAAGGAACAGCTAATGAATCCATTCGATAAGCAGATGTAGGACCACTTGATCCGATTGGCAAGTTATTTCTTTTTGGTGTAGGACCAACGTAATATATTACGCTTCCATCAATTTTAAATTGTGGATTCTTTTCCTTTATAAGTCGTGCGTGAGCTTGATCACGTGCAGTGTAGATTGTACCAGATAGTAAAACTTTAGTTCCCGTTTTTAGTTTCTTTATATCTTCAAGTGTGATTGGTGTATTTAACTTAATCATATAATCACCTCGGTGTGTCTTGATGAATGGCACTGGATGTTTATCGCAACGGGAAGCGCTGCTATATGCATTGGATAATAGTTAATTTTAACAGCAAGACAAGTAGTCACACCACCAACACCCATTGGTCCAACATCAAGTTTATTAATTGCAATTAATAAGTCTTTTTCAAGTTTGTTAATTATTGGATCTTTTGCTTCGTCATTTAAATCTCTAAGTAAAGCTTCTTTGGCAATTAGGGCACTTTTTTCTAAGTTACCACCAATACCAATACCGATAATTAATGGTGGACAAGGTCTGCCACCTGCTTCTAATATTGTATTAAGGACTAGTTGTGTAACTCCACTAATTCCGTCGGTAGGAATTAACATTGTTACTTTACTCATATTTTCACTACCTGCTCCTTTAGAAGCAATTTTCATTTTTATTTTATCCCCAGGAACAATTAAAGTGTGAATTATCGCTGGAGTATTATCTTTTGTATTTGTTCTTGTAAAGGGATGGCTAACAACAGACTTTCTTAAGTAACCCTCATCATAGCCTTCTCTAACTCCTTCGTTGATAGCTTGATAGATATCGCCATTGATTATTACCTCTCGACCAATCTCAAGATAAACAACAACCATTCCAGTATCTTGACATAAAGGGACGTGTCCCGCTTTAGCAATATCTTGGTTTTCTAAAATATCATCTAAAATAGATTTAGACAATTCTTTCGTTTCTTTCAATTTTGCTTTTCTTATTAAAGAAACTAATGTATTATCAAGATTGTAATTGATCTTAATTACAGATTCTTTAACAACTTTTGTTACTTCAGTTAAATCAATATTTCTCACATTAATCACCCTCTTTATCAACAAATTAATTATAACACACTTGTATTTATATATATGAAAGAATATTTAAATATTAGTGATAAAGAAATGAATTGATTTTACTTGATTTATAGAATTAAGTTTGATATAATTATCACGCTAATAAAACTTACTATGAATTGAATTCATGGCGGAAGGAGTAACAACAATGAAAAAAGGAATTCACCCGAATTATAAAACTGTAAAAATCGTATGCACAACTTGTGGAAACGAATTTCAAGGCGGTAGTGTTTTAGATGAAGTACGTGTAGATACTTGCTCTAATTGTCACCCATTCTATACTGGTAAACAATTATTTGCTCAAGCAGATGGACGTGTTGATAAATTTAATAAACGCTACGGTTTAAAAAATCCAGAATAATAATATTTAGCCACTTTAAGTGGCTTTTTGTTTACACTTTTAAAAATAGAGATTGAAGTTTTTATAAATAAGCGTTAAAAACAAGATAAAGAGACACTTAATTATAAAAATTAGTACTTTATAATGATTATTTATAAAACTATTATATTATAGTAATGGCAGGTGATTATATGGATAAAACTATATCGTTAACAGATTCAATTTATAAACTAGTAAATAAACATGAAGAAATAATAGAAATCATGAAAAAACTTGGATTTGATGGTATGACGAATCGAAGTACGATTAATACTGTAGGAAGAGTTATGACGTTACAAAAAGGTGCAAGGTTAAAAAATATAGATATAAATAAAATTGTTAAAGAATTCGAAAATAACGGATTCATTGTAAAGGAGTAATATTATGAGTGAGTTTATTAATAACGATAGTATAAGAAGAGAAAAGTTAAAAGCATTGATTAAAGAGCTACATGCAGGTGCTAGTGTTGATGACGTAAAAGAAAGATTTAAAAAAGAATTTGGTGGAGTTACTACTACTGAAATATCACAAATGGAACAAGAATTAGTTGCAGAAGGATTACCGATTGCTGAAGTTCAAAAACTATGTGATGTTCATGCAAGTGTTTTTGATGGTTCAATCAAAGACATCCATCCGAAAGAAGATAACGCACTAATTAAAGGACATCCAGTCTTTATTTTTATGCTTGAAAATGAAAAAATTGAAGAGGTAATTGAAAAGGAAATTAAACCATATATTGAAACACTAAAACAAGGGTTTGATAATACTGCAGTATTAATGTTAAGAGTTGGCTTTGAAAGATTAGCAACAATTGATGTTCATTATTCAAGAAAAGAAAATGTATTGTTCCCAATGTTAGAAAAATATAATATAACAGCTCCACCTAAAGTAATGTGGGGTATTGATGATGAGGTTAGAGCTGAAATTAAAGAAGTTTTAAGTATTTTAGCACAAGATACTTTTGATAAAGAAATATTAATTGAAAAAGCTGAAAGTACAATACATAAAACATCAGAAATGGTCTTTAAAGAAAATAACATCTTAATACCATTAATGAATACTACATTCACAATTGTCGAATGGTTCAAAATCGATAAAGCACAGGCAGAATTTGGGCTTTGTTTGATTGATCCTCAAGATGCTTGGGATATCAAGTTAGAAGATATTGATGATCAAGATGAGGAAGGTAATGAAATCATAAATCCTGAGGGAGAAATTAAATTTGATGCTGGATCATTACTACCAGAAGAAATTAATGCAATTTTGAATACTGTACCATTAGATATGACTTTTGTTGATAAAAACGATAAGGTTAAATACTTTACACAAGGTAAAGAAAGAATATTTGATCGCCCGATAACAATTATTGGTAGAGAAGTAAGTATGTGTCATCCTCCATCAAGCGTTCATATTGTTGAACAAATTGTGAAAGATTTACGTTCTGGTAAAAAAGATAATGAAGACTTTTGGATTCAAATGGGACCAATGTTTGTATATATAAGATACTTTGCTGTAAGAGGTAAAGATGGTGAGTTCTTAGGAACTTTAGAAGTATCACAAAATATTAAACCAATTCGTGACCTTGAAGGTGAAAAACGTTTAATATCTGAATAATACTAATTAAAAAAAGCAGTTAGAATTGAAAAATTCTAACTGCTTTTTGTTATTTATAAAAGTCTCTACTTTTATAGCTTGTGTGAAGTAAGTCGTGAGCTTTATCTGATAAAGGTTCACCTAACCACTCGCCATACAATTTCATAACAACATCATTAAGATGAGATTTTCTTTTTTCTGCATTCGAATCAATTTTGTATAAAGCTTCAGTTCGTAAAGCTTTAATATCAACAGTATCTTGAATTATAGCTGGATGAATTGGTTGTCCACCACCATTTATACAACCGCCAATGCAGCCCATAAATTCAACGAAATGATATTCTTTTTTAGATTTTTTCATTTTCTTGAAAAATTCTTTTATATTAATTCCACCAGATACAATTGCAACATTTATATCTTTACCTGCGATATTATACGTTGCTTCTAAGATACCTGTATTACCTCTAACTGCTTTAAAATCAATCGGAGTTAACTGTTCTTCTAAAATTTCAGAAACTGTTCTTAATGTAGCTTCCATGACTCCACCAGTTGCTCCAAAGATTGCTGCTGCTCCAGTATATTCTGCTAATTCACCGTGAGGAGTAGAATCTTCAAGGTTCATAAAATCGATACCTTTTCTTTTTAATAATCTTGCGTATTCACGTGTTGTTAATACGAAATCAACATCTCTAACTCCATCAAATTCCATTTCAGGTCTTTGTGCTTCGTCCTTCTTAGCAATACAAGGCATAATTGATACAAAGATTATATCTTCTTTGTTATATCCTAATTTTTTTGCATAATAGTTTTTAGCTACGACTCCAGCCATTTGTTGTGGTGATTTAGCTGTTGATAAATGATCTAGATAATCTGGTTCATATTGTTCGATGTAGTTTATCCAACCAGGTGAACAAGATGTGAACATTGGTAATTTCCCTTTACCATTAAGACGATTAATAAATTCATTACCTTCTTCGATAATAGTTAAATCTGCTGCAAAACTTGTATCCATAAACTCATCAAAACCAAGTACTTGGAATGAAGTAAACATCTTACCTTCGACATTTTCACCTATTGCAGATCCAAATTCTTCTCCTAGAGAAACTCGTGTTGAAGGAGCGGCTGATACAATAACTTTTTTAGTATCATCTCGTAAGGCTTCAACTACAAATTCAATATGTGATTTCTCTTTGATTGCAGCAACAGGACACGCTTGAATACACTTACCACATAAGATACAACCACTGTCTTCCATATTGTGGAATAATGCCGGTCCGACATATGTTTCATTTCCACGCTCGTTAAAGTCTAAAATACTTAATCCACTTTGTTTTTCACATGCAGTAACACATCTACCACATAAGATACATTTACCACTATCAAGCACAATTGATGAGCTCGAATCATTTATTAATCGAGGTTTCTTGTAAAAATCATCAGATTCCCCATAGACATTTTCAACATTAAATTTTCTCATTAAATCAAGAAGCTCACAGTTGTGCTCTCTTTCACAAGTCCAACATTCAAAGATGTGATTACTAGCAATTAGTTGCAAGTTTTGAACGACGGCATCTCTTATTTCTTTTGTATCTGTTTCGACAACCATTCCCTCTTCAACTTTTAAAGAACAAGAAGTTTTTAATCCTTTGCAATTTTCTGCAGATACTAAGCATAAACGGCAACTTGAAGTTTCGTTTATTCCTTCTAAGAAGCATAATCTAGGAATAAAGATATTCATTTCTTGAGCTGCTTTCATAACTGTGTAATCATTTGGTACTGTAGTTTCTTTACCATTAATTTTCAAAGTAATTTTATTCATAGTTTAACCTCCTAAACACTGACAATTGCATCAACAGGGCAGATATTTTTACAAATACCACATTTAATACAAGCTGATGTGTCAATAATATGTAAATTTTTAACTGTTCCAGTTATACAATCAACAGGACAATTTATTGCGCATTTTGTACAACCAATACAGTCGTCTGTAATAAACAAGTTCACAAGTGCTTTACAAACTCCACCTGGACATTTCTTATCGACAACATGTGCTTCAAATTCTTCTCTAAAATGTTCTAACATTGATAGAATAGGATTTGGAGCTGCTTGCCCTAAACCACATAAAGAAGAATTTTTAACCATACGTGCTAATTTTTCAAGTGTATCAAGATCTTCTAGTGTTCCTTCACCTGAAGAAATGATTTCAAGCATTTCTAACATTTTTTTTGTACCCTCACGACAAGGTGTACATTTTCCGCAAGATTCTTCAACAGTGAATTCAAGATAGAAACGACAAATATCAACCATACAGTTGTCTTCATCAATTACAACCATCCCGCCACTACCCATCATTGATCCTGCCTCAACTAATGTTTCATAATCAATTGGCATATCAAGCATATGTACAGGAATAGCTCCACCTGAAGGACCACCCGTTTGAACAGCTTTTAAAGCTTTATTCTTTGGAATTCCGCCACCGATATCGTATATTACTTCTCTTATTGTAGTTCCCATTGGGACTTCAACAAGTCCAGCATTTTTAATATTTCCACCAAGACTAAAAACTTTTGTTCCTTTACTATTCTTAGTTCCGATTTTAGAAAACCAGTCAGCACCTTTAAAGATAATTGCTGGCATATTAGCAAGTGTTTCAACATTGTTAATTATTGTCGGTTTACCCCATAATCCTTTTGCTGCCGGGAATGGAGGTTTATTTCTAGACATTCCTCGTCCACCTTCAATAGATGCAATTAATGCAGTTTCTTCACCACAAACAAATGCTCCAGCACCTAATCTGATTTCAATATCAAAATCAAATCCAGAACCAAAGATATCTTTTCCAAGTAATCCGTATTCTTTAGCTTGTGCAATTGCGATATTTAGCTTTTCAATAGCTGTTGGATATTCAATTCGAACATAAACATAACCTTTGTCTGCTCCAATTGCATACCCAGATATCATTAATCCTTCTAAAATACTATGTGGGTCACCTTCTAATAACGCACGGTCCATAAATGCTCCAGGGTCACCCTCATCAGCGTTACAAATTACATATTTTTGGTCAGATTCATTCATATATGCAAAATTCCATTTTGCACCTGAGGAGAATCCACCACCACCACGTCCACGTAAACCAGAATTTAACATTTCTGTTATAACTTCTTTTGGGTTCATTTCAAGAAGTGCTCTACCTAAACCGCGATAACCATCTCTTGCGATATATTCATCAATATCATCTGGGTTTATTAAACCACAGTTTCTAAGTGCGATACGTGTTTGTTTTGAATAGAATTTAATTTCATCAAATGCCGTTACTTCATCTTGTGCATTTAGTGTTTCATCAAATACTAGTTTTTTAACAATACGACCTTTATATAGATGTTCTTCACAAATAGTCTTAATATCACTACTTTTGATTTTTGAATAAAAAACACCTTCAGGATAGACAATGACAAAAGGTCCTTGTTCACATAAACCAACACAGCCTGTAACAACTAATTTAATTTCTTTTCTAATTTCTAATCTCTCTAAGTGGTCTTCAAATTGTTCATAAAGTGATTTAGCACCTCTAGAAACACAGTTTGAACCTCCACAGATTAGTACGTGAGCTCTTTCAATCATATAATCACCTATATTCTAAATTTACCAATAACATTATCACTGACAATCTTACCGCCAATAATATGTTCGTTGATAATTCTTTCTGCAATTTTTTCATCCACTCGACAATAGGTTGTTCTAACGTCACCGTCTAATACTTCTACGATAGGTTCAATTGAACATTCACCAATACAACCAACTGGTGTAACGGTAACTGTATCTAGTTTTTTGTCTGAAATTTCTTCCATAAGTCTATTCATTACAGGTCTAGCGCCAGCGCTAATCCCACATGTTGCCATTCCTACCAAAATACGAATACCTGATTTTTCACCACGCATATTAATTTTGACTTGAACTGATTCTCTTAGTTTTTTTAAATCTTCTAATGATTTCATACTATACCTCCTTATGTATGTTAATTATACCTTCTTTTATATTGTTTTTAACCCATAGAATAATATCGTAATCTATGATTGTTTTTACTTCTAAAACTTTTTTTATTTCTCTTGTATCTAATTCATATATTTGATCATTATTAATATGTTTATAATGGATATCACAATATTTATTTATTGAAAGTAATATTAATAATGTATCTTCTATTTTACCAAGTGGAGCTCGATCAATATGGTTTAGTGTTAATGTCGCTTTTAACTCAGTTCCTTTATTAAGGATTGAAGAAATAGTTAATGAACCATTTGTTTGTTCAGCAGCTAGTTTAAACAAAGCAATTCCTAAACCAACATTTCTCGTTGTCCTTGTTGTAAAAAACGGATCCACAACCTTCTGTAATGTATTTTGATCCATTCCGTGACCATTATCTTTAATCGTAATGATCATTTCATTTAAAGAAGTATTCTCAACAATAATAATCTCAATTAATGTTGCGTTAGCTTTTGTTGAGTTTTGACAAATATCTAATATATGTAGTGATAACTCATTCATTGTTACTTCTCATATAATTAAAAAATGCATCGATAGTTTTTTCTTCTAACAAGAAATAACTATCCTTTTCTGATATTGTATATAAATCATGGGCATCTGAATTAATAAGAATTCTGTAGTTATCATATTCTTTTAATAATTTAGTCCGCAACAAATGTTTTTTTTGAAGTTCAATACCATCAAAAGTTATTTCGTCTAGTTTATAAGTATTAAGAACAGACGATTCTAAACGATCAATATGTGCTAACACCAATAATCCATCAAAAGTATTAACTAGTTGTTGAAGTTCTTTAAATGCAATATTTGTTTTAACTAATGATTTACTGTAATAAGTTTCATCTTGATCATAGATATCAGTAATAACTTGATTTTCTTTTGTATAACCATGCCAATCATCAGTTAAATATGATTCGATAACATTGCCAAATTCTAAAGCTAAATTTAATGTTTTGAAATAACACAAAACATCAAAATCTTCTTTAACAGTTACTTCAATCCCTGGAACAAATACAAAGTCATAACTTAAGGCAAGTTCTTTCATAATGGGCAACTGTTTTACCGAATTATGATCGGTAATGCTAATAAAGTCTAAACCCTTTAGCATAGCCATATTTAAGATGTTATTGGGTGTCATTAATATATCAGCACAAGGGCTTAATATCGAATGAATATGTAAATCATAATAGTACTTACTCATAATTACCACTCAGTTCATATAAAAATATTATTGTATCCACAGTATTTAGCGTGGTTTTAAATATTGGTATATCAAGTAAATCTGCTTTATCAATAATTTCTCTATTTATTATTGTATTGTGTGTAAATATTATACATCCTAAATCTAACAAAGATGCCACACCTAAGGTTGAAATGTTGTTAATTACTGTTATAAGAGCATTGTGTTCACTGCCGTGTGCAATTACATGACTAAGTAAGTCAGATGAAATTAAGCCATTAATTATTTTGCCTTTTGGGTTACCTGCTAATTTTGTAAAGCCATTAGTTTCTTTTAATAAATCTAAGCTAAAGTTTATTGCTTGTGACATAGAACCTTATCCTAAGATTTGTTCCTGCTGTTGACGAGTCTAAATCCATTTCATCTGCAACAGATTTAATATTTGGTAAACCCATTCCAGCACCAAAGCCATTTTCGATGGCCATCGAACTAGCTGTACTAAAACCTTCAATCATTGCAATTGTAATATCTTCAATACCAGGACCCTTATCACTAAAAGTTATGTCTACATAATCATCAGTAATAATAATTGTAACCTCTCCACCAAGTGAGTGGATTGTTACGTTGATTTCTGCTTCATATAGACCAATTGTAACTCTTTTGATAAATGTTCTGGAAAAGCCGTATTTTTTGAGCATTCCTTTTGTAACACTTGCAACAGTTCCAGCATTTTCAATATCATTATATTTAATTTGATAAGTATTTGAAATATTAATCAAGAATTTGGTTCTTGCTCGTCAAGCACAGCTTCGTAACTCTTAACTCCGTTTACATAAAGTAAACCGCTACTTAAAAACATTGTTTTTTTTGTACCTATCAAAGTAATACCTATTTCATCAGCAAGTTTAATAACAGATTCAGTTGGAACTTTTCCTCGAACAAAAACAATAGTTTCTAAATCAAGAATTTCTGCTGTTCTTAGTGCTTGGTTTGTTACTAAGCCCGTTACTAAAGCCCCGTGTGTTCCAACGTGTACCGGAATCTTTTTGAGTAACATGAGGGCGTCGCTCATCAAATCACATACGAATGCATAATTAATTTCTTTAATACATTTTGGGCAATGATTATTGTATTGATTTGCATCTAAAAGTTTTAAAGCTTCCTCTAGCATCATTTTTTATCACTTGCCTCTCTTATTAATTTTCTAGCTTTTAAAACATCAATTTCGCCATAAACATTATCATCAATACTCATAACAGGTGCCATACCGCACGTTCCAATACATCTAATTGCTTCTAATGTAAAATATCCATCTTCTGTTGTCTCATCAACACTAATACCTAGTGTATCTTTAACAGCGTCAAGGATAGTTTGTGCTCCTCTAACATAACAAGGTGTTCCTAAACAAATACCAATTATATGTTCACCTTTTGGAATCAAGGTAAAGCTCGAATAAAAAGTAACAACACCATTAATTTCCGCGATACTTACATCAGTTTCTTTTGATATGATTTTTTGGACTTCAATTGGAATACAACTGAAAATTCTTTGTGCTTCATGCAATATAGGCATCAGTGGTCCTGGGATTTTAATCAAGCGTTTAATCTCTGTTAGTAATTCCTTTTTTTTATCTTCTTCTACTATAAATTTTTTACCCATAATATTCTCCTTCTAAATATATTTTAGATTTCAAACAATTATAACATACAAAAAATAAATATCAAAGCAATATTAGCAAATTAATCATTATTATTATGGACTACTAAATGGCTAATTTAAGCTGTTAAAGTAGTTTACACACGAACTAAAATGATGACCTAGTATTGAAGATAAAAAACAATAAAAACAGTTGTTTTAGTTGTTGATATAAACTATAAATTTATTCGTTAACTTTTCCTAAAAGTATTGTTTTATATGATTAATTATTGTAAAATAAATATATGAAAAAACGGGGTGTTATTTTATGTATTTAAATCAAAAAGATGGATGGATTGAGGTAGTTTGTGGTCCGATGTTTGCTGGGAAAACTGAGGAACTTTTAAGAAGAGTTAAAAGATTGGAATATGCTAAAAAGAATATTGTTGTTTTTAAACCTTCAATGGATGATAGATATTCAGATAGTGAGGTAGTTTCTCACAATAATAATCGAACTAAATCTGTATCAATTGCTAAAGCAAAGCAAATTCTTGATTTTGTGGATAGTGAAACTGATGTAGTTGCAATTGATGAAGTTCAGTTTTTAGACGCTGAAGCAGTAGCGATAATTGAATACCTAGCTTCAAGAGGGGTAAGAGTTATTGTTAGTGGATTAGATAAAGATTTTAGAGGAGAACCTTTTAGCTTTATGCCAAAGTTATTGGCTATTGCTGAATATGTAACAAAATTAACAGCTATCTGCGTAAAATGTGGTGCACCTGCTACAAGAACACAACGTATTGTTAATGAAAAACCTGCAAAGTATTTAGATCCTATTGTTATGGTAGGAGCTAGTGAATCTTATGAAGCACGATGTAGAAGTTGTCATAAAGTTTACCGTAAACCAAATCCATACAAGGGAACAATATAAAATGTCTGATGATGTTAAATATATGAAAATAGCGCTTAAACAAGCGAAAAAAGCTTATAAAAAAGGCGAAGTTCCAATTGGAGCTGTTATTGTAAGTAAAGGTAAGATTGTGGCAAAAGCATACAACACACGTGAAAAAAGTAATTTAGCAATAGGACATGCCGAAATAATGGCAATTACTAAAGCAAATAAAAAATTAAAAACATGGCGTTTAGAAGATTGTACACTTTATGTTACAATTGAGCCTTGTCCAATGTGTGCAGGAGCCATTATCCAGTCTAGAGTAAAGAAAGTAGTTTATGGGGCGAAAGATATAAAAAGTGGAGCCCATACGTCGGTAACAAATTTATTTGATCTTAAATTTAATCATCATGTTCAAGTAAAAGATGGAGTTATGCAAAAAGAGTGTGGAAAAATAATTTCTGTTTTTTTTAAAGAGTTAAGAAAAAAGTAATTTTATATGTTATAATAATTTGTCTCTTATGAATCATCTCCATTCAATAGTTAATAACGAATTAGGTCAGGTCGGGAACGAAGCAGCCTTAAGTTTTTTATCTATGTGGGTGGAGGTGCTTGATAAGAGATATTTTTTTTGCCTTGACAATGATATTACTAGATAGTAATATTACTGTATAGTTATATACTTTAAAGATGAAAGTTGGTCTAATATGGATAAATTCGAGATGATCAAGCTATTAAGCGATAAAAACAGATATGAGATATTTATGAAACTCTTAGAATATGATGAATTATGCATTTGTGAAATAACAGAATTACTAGATATTAAGCAGGCTAACGCTTCTAAACATCTAAAAAAATTCAAAGAATTAGAGATGCTTGAATCAAGAAGAATAGGGAGTACAATAAAATATAAAATAAAATCTGAGTTTATTAACGACACTTCAGATTTGATAAAGTTTTTAATGATATAACATTTATACGTATTAAAGTTTTACACAGAAATGTTGTAAAAGCTTGTACTGAAATTGAAAATGATGATAAGATATGAAATGTTGAAGATTACTCAATAATAATAGCTTATGGAGTTATGATAACTTATCGCTTGTGATGGATAAAAAGCGGTAATTATTAGGAAAGTAGACTTTTTAAAGTCTTAGAGGTAATAATGATGAATAAAAAACTAATATTTATGGACTTAGATGGAACAATTTTAGACCATTCAACTAATTCTATTCCTGAATCAGCTAGAAATACAATAAAAGAGCTTCAAAATAACGGACATACTGTAATTATAAGTACAGGAAGATGTCCTTCGATTTTTTATGGAATTGACAAAGAATTAGGAATTAAATCTTATATAGCAGCCAATGGACGTTATGTGCTTCATAATGGGGAAGTATTACTTAATGACTATATTGATAAAGAAGTAGTACAAAAGCTGGTAGACATGGCATATAGTAATAAAATTGATATAGCATTTGAAGATGCAGATGATTACGTTTTAAATTCTGATTTCACAGAATTATCGGGAGAATTTAGTAAAGTATTCCATTTACATCAACCACTTGTTAATCACAATTATCATTTGACACATGATATTCTTCAAATGGTTATGTTTTATAATGGTGACGATTACCTAAAATTTGAAACTGAATTTCCAACATTATCATTTCACTTTGCAAATGAATATGGATTAGACATAAATGAAAAAGGTGGAATGAAAGAAATTGGAGTAAAAGTATTGGTTGAAAAACTAGGATATTCATATGAGGACACTATCGCTATTGGTGATGGATTTAATGATATTTCGATGATCGAGATTGTGGGAACAGGGATTGCGATGGGTAATGCAAATGAAGAACTTAAAGAAACTGCTGATTTTGTGACGGATGACATTAGTAATGATGGCTTGTATAAAGCGTTTAAGAAGCTAAAATTAATATAAAAAAACTATGATTTCAAATGAAATCATAGTTTTTTATTTGTAATAAAGTAGGCTTTTATACCGTTCGTAACATTTGAAATACCGTACTCAAATTCGTGAGCTTTTAATATTTCACTTACTAAGTATAAACCAATACCCGTTCCTTTAGTTTTAAGCCTGGTACTTTCTGTTTTATCAATTCTAAAGAATGGTATCCAAATATTTAGCAGTTCATCTTCATCTAATGAAACTCCGTAGTTAGTAATTTGAAATAATACTTGATCACCAAGATCTTTTATTTCAATTGTAATTTTCTCCTTTTCAGGGGTGTATTTGATTGCGTTTGTTAAATAGTTAGAAATGACACGTTTAATTAATTTTTTATCACCATAAATAATAACATCATCTTCAATATCAATATCTAAAGTAAAGTTATACTTTTTAATAACATTATCAAAATCATTTATGAAGAAATGAGTTGATTTAGATAAGTTGAAATTAGTTAATTCAAGTGCAGTAGACGCATCATCTAAGCGGTAAATTTGCAGTAAGTCTTGAATCATTATTGAGGATTTATTTATTTCACTAATGACATTTTCTAGTTCTTTTACGTTATCCTCTTTCGGAATTATACCATCCAAAATTGCTTGGATTGTTATTTGCATAATCATTAATGGTGTTTTAAGTTCGTGTGAAATTGAAGAAACTAATTGTTTTTTTAAATTTACTTGAGTAGATTGTTCGGAGTAAAGGTCCATTAGTTCTTCATTTTTTGTGGATAATGTTTCAAGTGTTTCTTTTAGATTCCGAGATATTAAGTTAATGCTTTGTGAAAGTGATGCTGTTTCTTTATTACTATATTCATGAGACTCGATATCAAAGTTTAGATTAGCAATTTCTTTTGCAACCATCTCAATATTTTTAATTGGTTTGGAAATTAATGCACTTAATCTAAAACTCCAAAGAGTTATTATAATAATTGCTGTTAAATAGACAAAGTAATTATAGCTTGAGACAATTTTTGCAATTTCGGTTGTATCTTCAATAGGAATAATTGTTAAGACATAATCATAATGTCCTAAGTCATGAACAAATACAAGGGTATCAATTGGGCCATCTGTTGATTTATACCAGTAACTCCCAATCGAGTAAGAATGATTTAATATATATGTTGGATCGCTTGCTAGCTTTGTTACTTCTAATTGGACTAACAGGTTTTCATCAAATTGGTAGTTTAGGTTAAATGGTTTTTCAACTTTAATAATTTGCCCAACAAAAGTATCTGAATCATCCAATTCAGGATCATTTAGAACAAAGCTAGCTGATAGAACTTCTTTTATTTTTTGTGGAATATAGTAGTCTTTTGAAATACTATATGGGGATATCGTAAAGATATAACTTTCACCTACAGTAAATTCATGATCAATATTTGAAAGTAAAATTGTGTATTCGTCACCAAGTTGATCTTCTACGGTAACTGTATAGTTTTTATACTCAGAACTATGAATCGAGAAAGTTTTTGTAGTAATTAAAGAATATACATTTCTCGTTGATGTAAAACCAAACATTTCATCGTAATAGTTGTTATCATTAACAGCATTCATTTCATCAACGTACTCCATTAAATCTTGATGAATATCGTTAAATTCTTGTTCAGTATAATAGTTTTTAAAGAACTGTGCATTAAGTAATAATTGAAGAGCAAAAAACGAAAGAAAGATAATTGTAATTGTTGCGATAAGTTGTGTTGTTAGAGACCTTGTATGATAAATTCTTGAGAAGATTTTGAATGATTTAATATTTTTTGGTTTATTCATCATCAAAAGCTTCAAACCTATATCCAACACCGAAGACAGTTTTAATATAATTTAAATCTGGTCCAAGATATTTTCTTAGTTTTTTAACGTAGGTATCAACAATTCTATCTTCAACGTAAACATCAATGCCCCATACTTCATCAAGTAATAAGTTTCTTGAACATATTTTACTTTCATGTTGTAAAAAATATTGTAATAAATCAAATTCTGTTTTAGACATATCAACTTCAATATTTTTTATATAAACTTTATGGGTATCTAAATCAATTTTAATATTTTTTATTTCCAGTATTCCATCAGTTTTTTCATTAGAACTTGAATTTTTATAGCGTTCAAGAAGATTTATTGCTTTGGCAACAAGTAATTTAGGATTGAATGGTTTTGTGATATAGTCATCAACTTTAAGTGAATAACCTTTTAAAATATCTTCTTCTTCAGATAAAGCACTCATCATTATAATTGGAACATTTGACGATTCTCTAATTGTTTTAGCAACATCCCAACCGTTAATATTCGGCATCATGATATCTAAACATACTAAATCAACATTGTGTTTACTAAAAAGTTGAAGTCCTTTAAAGCCATCTAAAGCACTGAATACGGTGTAGCCTTCCTTTGCAAAGTAGTTAGAAACAATACGATTTATTGTCGGTTCATCTTCGATTATTAATATGATATATTTTTCCATTAAAATCACCTCATATGTTATTATATAATAATGTTGTGAATTTTTAAAGAATGATGAAGGTTATTATTCTTTACTAATGAGTAATTTAGTAATACAATATTTGTGTAAATACAAAGGATGATTTTTATGTATGATGTAATTGTGATTGGTGGAGGGCATGCTGGAAGTGAAGCAGCACTTGCCCCAGCTAGACTAAATAAGAAGACATTGTTAATAACAGGTAACTTTAAAATGATTGCATCAATGCCTTGTAACCCAAGTATTGGTGGTCCTGCTAAAGGGATTGTTGTTAGAGAAATTGATGCACTTGGTGGGCAAATGGGTAGAAATACCGATAAGACTCATATTCAAATGCGTCTTTTAAATATATCTAAAGGACCAGCAGTAAGAGCGTTAAGAGCTCAGTCTGATAAGGTTTTATATCCAAAGGAAATGAGAAATACTATTGAAAAACAAGAAAATCTTGAGATGATGGAAGCCTATGTCGATCGATTAATTATTGAAAATAATACAATTAAAGGTGTTGCTCTTGAAAATGGAGATAAAATATTTGGTAAAAGTGTGATTATTACGACAGGAACTTATATGCAAAGTAAAATATTAGTTGGTGATCAAGTAACGCATATGGGTCCTGATGATCAAAAAGCATCAGAAGGATTGAGTCCGCAGTTAAGAGAGTTAGGATTTGAAACTATTAGATTAAAAACAGGAACACCCCCTCGAGTTAAAACAGATTCAGTTGATTTTTCTAAAACAGAACTTCATGCTGGTGATGATGTATATCGACACTTTAGTTTTGATAACATTGACTATTTGAAACTTGAAGATCAATGGCCTTGTTATTTAACGTATACAAATAGTGATACACATAACATTATAAATATGAATTTAAAAAAATCCTCAATGTACAGTGGAATTGTTGAAGGTGTTGGACCTAGATACTGTCCTTCGATTGAAGATAAGTTAGTGCGATTTAGTGATAAAGAAAGACACCAAATATTCTTAGAACCAGAAAGTAAATTTATTGATGAAATATATATTCAAGGATTCTCAACATCATTGCCGCACGATGTTCAAGATGAAATGATAAGAACGATACCTGGATTAGAAAATGCGGTAATCGCAAAATATGCGTACGCAATCGAATATGATGCAATTGATCCCCGCGTTCTTTATCCGACACTTGAAAGTAAAACTATTCATAATTTATATTTTGCTGGGCAAGTTAATGGTACAAGTGGGTATGAAGAAGCCGCATGTCAAGGATTGATGGCTGGAATAAACGCTAGTTTAAAACTTGAAAAAAAGGACCCATTTATATTAAAAAGAAATGAAGCATATATTGGGGTTCTAATAGATGATTTAGTTACAAAAGGAACGAAAGAACCATATCGTTTATTAACGTCTCGTTCTGAATATCGTTTACTATTAAGACATGATAATGCGGATATTAGACTTAGAGATTACGGGCATGATATTGGTCTAATTGAAGAGGAAAGATATAGTAAATATTTAGCTAAGTTAGAAAATATTAAGAATCTAAAAACCAAACTACATGAGTTTATGTTGTATCCAAATGTTGAAACAAACCTCATTATGCAAAGCTTTAATTCAGCGAATTTAAGAGAAAAAATTTCACTATACAACATCCTTAGAAGACCTGAAATAAAAATTAGGTTATTAAGTAAATTTATTGATTTAACTGCAGAGAACTTAGAAAAAGGTTGTCGATTTATTATAAAATTATAATTGTAAAGGAAACAGATGAACCAAAGTCTTATACGAATATTGCTTATTGAAGATGAAGAATTTGATGCAAGAAGAGTGAAAAACACAATTGCATATTTTGAAGATAAAATTAAGATTTTATCCGTCGTCTCAAACGGAGATGCTGCTTTGCAGTTATTAAAA
>JASFZA010000124.1:0-3879 GCA_045046715.1 Candidatus Izemoplasma sp. | reverse complement strand
ATATGTTTGGAAATTTAAAAGAATTACCAATCCCAGTTGGTAAATATACTGTTGGCGTAAAACAAATGGATTTTATTGATCAATCACGAAAACAAGTATTTGATTTTGAAGACACTAATAGTTTTAGAGAGCTACCAGTAGTATTATATTATCCTAGTGATAGTAATGAAGGAAAACAATGTGCTGATTATATGCCAGCAGAAGTTGCTAATGTAATGAGTAAAACAAGTCATAGATTAGTTTCTAAAAATATATACAAGATCAAAACACACTGTTATAAAGAAATTGCAATTAGCACTAAAAAAGACAATTTTCCAGTAATTTTATTTAATCATGGCTATGGTACATATATTGAAAGTAGTACGATACTACTTTCAAATTTGGCAAGTGCAGGTTATATTGTTGTTTCAATCGGACATCCTTATGAAGCAGTTGCAGTTAAGTATCTTGACGGTCGAGTTGTGAAGCAACATAAAGATGCCATTAAACGAATGAATCTATCTGAATCAGATTTTAAAAAGTCAAAAGTTATAGAATTAGATGAATTAGCAACAGAATTATCTAAATACGTGCATGATGTAAATAATCCATTTGAAAATTTCAAGATTTGGCAAAAAGATTCATCATTCATTTTAGATGAATTAGAAAACTTAAACACCGGAAAGATTGAATCAATCTTTAAAAATAAATTGAATTTAGGTTTAGGTGTTGGTATTTTCGGGCATTCATTTGGCGGGACAACAGCTGTTCAAACATGTTTAAAAGATAAGCGAGTAAAATGTGGGATAAATCTTGATGGTAGTGGGTTTTGTAATGATTTATTCAATGATATTAAAAAACCTTTTATGTTTATCGGTTCAAGAAATACGGGAAAAACAATGAAGATAGTACATAAGTATAATTCGGAAGACTCATCAATCGTATTAGTCGGAGATACAGAACATTCTGGTTATACTGACGGTTTGTTTATTGCGAGACAGTTAAATCTTTTTAACCTAATTGGAAAAAGAGAAAAGTATGATTTTAATGAAATTTATACAAAATATGTAATGAGCTTTTTTGATAAATATCTATTGAGTAATGATGATATTGAATTTATTGATATCAAATATGATAATGTTGATTTTGAAGAAAAGAAAAAATCATTAGTGTAAAACTTTGAAGTAAAAATATAGATAATTTGGATGTCATTAAGGGAAAGAAGAGTGAGAAAATGAAAAGAAATACCATTATTCTATTAAATATTATAATAGTAATCACTAGTTATTACTTAGCGATGAGTTTTTCAGATCTAGGTAGTATCAATCTACTTAATCTTTCAAAGATTAGTAGTATATTTAACGAGTTTCCTTTCGGTATATTTGATGATGAAAATACATTAATCGAGATTCCAATATTTTTTGGTATTATTTATATTATTTCACAGATAATATCTTTGAAAGGTGATACCTTTAGCAAAGAAAAAATATTTTTTGGAAAGTATTTAGTTCATTTAAATATGATATATTCTATTGTTGTCATTAGTGCAGTATATTTTCCAACGTTTTTAGGAATCATTATTATGATAATAACGATAGTACTTGGAATATATTGGATCATTAAAAACTATAATAAACCTTATATAACTGACGTTTATGAAGGAAAGCTAATCCTGTTATCAAAACCATATGTATTATTTATTGTTACTTATTTGATATACGTATTAACATTCTTTAGTTTAGGATTTGGTAGTGGACCTCAGTAGTAATCTTTTACAATTTATTAAACGAACATAAAGTAATTAATATCCAAAATAAAAAAGTGAGATTTTCTCACTTTTTTTTTGAATAGATTTAATTAAATACTTACTCTAATTCTTTTAAGAAAGGCATTGACGATTGTGCACCGAGCTTTTGAATAGTAAAAGAGGCTACTCTATTACCAAATAATATTGCTTGAGCGAGTGGTAACTTGTTTTCTAGACCGACACAAAATGCAGCAGTAAAAGAATCACCAGCACCAGTTGTATCAACCACATCAACTTCAAACGGTTTAATAGTAATAATCCTTTCACCGTTATGATAATCAACACCATTTATGCCTCTTGTTACAATCAATTTTGATTGATGTTTTTTAAATACATCGATATAATCGCCTTCAAACAAAAGACTATATTCTAACTCATTAGGAATAATATAAGTTACTTTATCAATTAAATCATTAGATAGTATTACAGCTGGTGCTGGGTTCAGCACAGTTGTAATACCATTCTTATGACAAATATTTACAACGTATTCAACTGTCGCTACTGGTATTTCTAACTGTAATAATACTATATCAGCTTTAAGGATAGTATCTAAATTCTGATCGATAATATTATTATTTACTTTATCGTTTGCTCCTTTAATGATAATAATTGAATTATCATCTTCAGCAATCGTGATTTGTGCAATCCCTGTTGAATATCCTTCGATTTTACTAACACCTTTAACGTTAACGTTGTTGTTAACTAAATTAGCTATTGAATCTTCGCCATAGGCGTCTTTACCAACACATCCAATAAATTGCACGTTACTTCCTAAACGTGCAGCGCAGATAGCTTGATTAGCTCCTTTGCCACCAAAGAATGTATTAAAACTATTACCAATAATCGTTTCCCCTATTTTAGGAAACTTATTAGCTTTAGTTACTAAATCTATATTGATACTACCAATTACAACAATACTCATAATCTTCACTCCATTCGTTTAATACATCTTTAAAGCGTCTTCAATCATATCCCAAAACTTTTCAACATTAATATCTGTCGCTACATAAGTGTTTTTAGGTAATTCTAAATAGTTAAACATATCACAATTAGTTCGACCATAACTTGAACCTTTTGATATGTCAATTTCACAATTGACATAATTAACTTCAAGTAATGAAGGATCAATTAAATAAGCAACAGTTACCGGGTCATGCAAAGGTGCACCTTCAAATCCAAATACTCGTTTTTGATTTTCGTTAAAAACAATCATTAGTTTTGTAAATAGGTCTGAGGCATCAGTTCCTATTTTAGCCATTCTTTCAACTATTTCAGGTAACACTAAAACTTTTCTTGTGACATCTAAACCAACCATTGTTACTTTAGCGCCACTGTTAAACACAATATATGCAGCTTCAGGGTCAACAAAGATGTTAAATTCAGCTGCTGGTGTGACGTTACCATTATTATAAGAACCACCCATGATAACAACTTCTTCGATGTTGTTTAATATCTTTGGTTCCATTCTAATAGCAAGGGCAAGATTAGTCAAAGGCCCTGTTGTAATCATTGTTACTTTTTCTTTACTTGTTAAGATACTTTCAATAATAAAGTTAACAGCGTGTCTTTTGTCATATCCAATCGTTAACTCAGGAAACTCAAATCCATCGAGTCCAGACTCGCCATGGATTGCAGCACATACTTCAACTTCTTTAATTATCGGATTAGATGCCCCTAAACAAACAGGTACATCTAACTTTAAGTATTGAACTAGATTTAAAGCGTTAAGCCCTGTTTTAGCTAATGTCTGATTACCTGAGGCAACAGTAATCCCTAATAATTCAAACATCGGGTTCTTACCAGCAAGGATTATCGCAACAGCGTCATCATGACCAGGGTCGCAATCTAATATTATTTTTCTTCTTTTAAATTTATTCATCGTATCACTCCTAAATAGATTATATCATAATGTAATAGAATAAGATGAATATATTTATGTAAATGTAAAACTAGCCATATGGATAATACCTATACCTAAAAAGACTTTATTGTTTTATAAATACATATGATATAATGTAATTACAAATGTAGGGAATATGAACAGTCCTGCAAAAGGACTTTTTTATTTTAGAGTATTATGAAAAATGGTTTGG
>JASFZA010000123.1:0-10052 GCA_045046715.1 Candidatus Izemoplasma sp. | reverse complement strand
GTTAGAGTTTCTAAGTAACACTTAATCTTTATAGACTCCTTCTCTCTTTTTGATAACACTATAAAAGATATTAATACCGGTGTAACAAAGAATGTTAAATATATTTAAGACCCAATAATCGTTATTGTCGCGACGATTTCAAGCATATAATCATCATTTATTGCATAAACTTTAATGTCAGTTCTAATGAAGTAATACTACACAAGATACTCCTCATCTGTGCATTCATTACATTCTAATCCTTTATTCAATACATTAAACTCACCATCATACTCATTGTATGTTTTTAACGTAATCCCTGTTATAAGGATATCAAAAATACCAGTTATTCATTAATTAAGCTTATTTCTTCAGTACATCAGAACGAGCAACACCGATATCTATAAACTGTTCTTCCTTCATACTAGTATGTATTTTTCTATCTGCTTCTTGAATAAGTTTATAATATAGGTTTTGTTGTTCTTTATCGATTGATAATCCATTTAAGGCATTTCCAAAAGAATACGGATCAATTAAGTCATATGAATAGCTTTTAGTTCCATCAGGTCTTAAACAAATGTATGATTCTGATAAATGATATAACTCTTTACTAGAGTAATAATCTATCTCATCTTTAAAATCACTCTTTGAAGAAAGATTACTTTTATCAAGTCTATCTCCATACTTCAATTTAAGAGTTTTATACATCTCCATAAATTTTGCTTTTTCTTGTTCATTGATTACTAATTCTTTTCTTAAAGAAACACTGTCTTTAATTCCGATTTCTAAAATTGGTGTGACTTGAACAATAACGTTCTTATATTGAAAAAGTTTTTCTAACAATTCATCAGTATTTTTCCAGTAATCCTTCATTAATGTTACTTGTACATAAACTTTTATATTTGCTTTTGAAAAAGCAGCAACAACTTCAAATACTTTAACAAAATTACCATTTGTAGAAATATATTCATGTTCTTTTTTGTTAGTCCCCACAAAACTTGTAAAGAATTGATCTAAATATTTATAAGATAGTAATTTACTGAGTCTATTGCTATTAATTGCTTTTGAGTTTGTAGCAATTTGAAAATACAACTCTATGCTTTCTAAAAAATCTAAGATATCAAATATGTCTTTTCTAATAAAAGGCTCTCCACCAGTAATTGTAATATACGTTCCACCTTGTTTTTTAAACTCTGTAATTATTGATAATATTTCCTTTGTCGATAGCTCTTTAGTTTTGTTGTTAATATTGCAATCTAAATAACAGTGTTTACAATTTTGATTGCAGCGATGTGTTACTTCAAAATACATATATTTTATACCAATCTTAATCCCCTCACATTCTTTCTTTAATCTATTATAACATAGAAGGTATCAATCTAGTTATCAACTAAAGTCATACAAATATCTGCTATACCTATTGATTACAATTATCTAATCACCGATTACAACGTACAAAAAAAGACACCCTTTTGAGCGTCTTAAAAATTTATATGGTACCAGTAGTCGGAGTCGAACCGACACGGCCGTAAAGCCACAAGATTTTGAATCTTGCGTGTCTACCAATTCCACCATACTGGCATATCCTAATGTATTATACACTACTTTATTATAAAAGTCGTTATATATTTATAATACTACCAGTCATTATTCTTTCTAATTTATGATTCATTTGTTTTTTAAGCTCATCAAATGCTTTGTCACCTGTACAATGACAAGAAAAGTACTTTGAAGTTGAATGATTTAGTAAATTAGAACCTAATTCTTTTAAGTAATCATTGTGGATTTCACTAGTATCATCATAATGAGATAAGTGGAAGCCACCAATAACATGAGAAATTTCGTATTTCTTTCTTTTTTCAATTGAATCCATGATATGTTTAATCCCTTTATGTGAACATCCAGATAATAATACTCGGTTATTATCTTCACTTAAAACTAAATATATTTCATGGTTAAAGTGATCTTCACCGTATCCATCTAGGGTTTTAGCCGTTAACCGAGAGTCATTGATTACTTGGGCAATGTAATCAACATTTGAGAATAAGTTAATTCCATCTTCAATTTTAATATCACTATCAACAAAAACTAATCGTTCAGCATCTTTTGGTTTTTTAATTCCAATCGGTATTTTAACAAACCCTACTTCTTTATAATGTTTTTCAAAAGCTTTACTTGATACATACACTTGAGCTTTCTTATTCAGCTTTAAAAACTTAGCAAGTCCGTTCCCATGGTCAAAATGACCATGGGAAATAATTAAGTAATCTACTTCGCTTAGATCTATTCCTAATTTTTTTGCATTTTTTAAATAATAATTGTTTGGTCCAAGATCAAATAGTATCTTTTTTTCTTTATACTCAATATACACACTTAATCCATGAGCACTTTTTAAATTTTTAGTAAGTGTTCCATTTTCTAATAATGTTGTGATTTTCATAATTACCTCCAAAAAGAGCATCCAAATGGATGCTTTATTTTTTTAATCTATCAATAACCATTTTATATCCGCTAGGTCCATACGCATATGACTTAGAAATTTTTGAAATTGTAGCTGCACTTACTCCAGTACGATTTTCTATTTCTTGGTACGTCACCTTTTGGTCAATTAACTTTGCGACACTTAAACGTTGTCCAAAAGCATTAATTTCATTTATTGTACATAGGTCTTCAAAAAATCGATAGCACTCTTCAACAGTTTTTAACTTTAAAAAAGCTTTATATAATTCATCAGTTTCTGGACCTTCTACTTTGTATTTGTATTCCAATTTTAACACCTCATTTTTCTACTTTATAACTCGAAAGTATTATATCACATAAAAAAATATATTAAAATAAAATATCTTGATAAAAATCAGTTTTATTTTATTTTGTTAGCAGCAACTTGAGTAACGTCCCATACTCCAGCAAAAGGCGGAGCGTATGCTAAGTCAGTAAATCCTAACTCTCGTGAAGTCATTTTATTATGAATCGCTAAAGCAAAGATATTAATTCTAATTGCCGTATCTTTATAACCAACCATTTCTGCCCCTAGCAACATTTTAGTAGTTTTGTCATAAATTACCTTTATCGTTACTTTAGTGGCGTTAGGATAATATCCTGCGTGGTTTCTGCCAGTTATAATCTCTGTTCCATAGTCAATATTGTTTAATTTTGCTTCTTTTTCGGTAAGTCCTGTTTTTGCCGCTTCCATATCAATTACTTTAATAACTGTTGTTCCTAAAACACCATTTAATTTAGTATTTATACCAGCAATATTTTCAGCAACGATCCGACCTTGTTTATTTGCATTATGACCCATCGGTAAATATACTGTTTTATATAGTACTTTATGGAAGATCATTGAACAATCTCCTGCAGCATAAATATTGCTAATGTTTGTTTGCATTGTCCGATTAACTTCTACAGCTTTATTTGTTGATAGTATAACATTCGATTTAGTTAAGAAGCTAGTATTTGGAGTAATCCCAATCGCTACTACAACTAAATCAGCTTTATATTCGCCATTCTTAGTTACTACTTTAGTTACATTTGTATTCCCAATAAACCTTGTAGCTGATTCACCAAGTTTTAAAATAACATTTTTGTCTCTTAAATGATTTTCAAGAGGGACAGTAATATCTTCATCAAAGATTGATAAGATATGATCTGAATGTTCAATTAATGTTACATTTTTATTTAAATGTTTAAACGCTTCAACAAGTTCAATCCCAATGAACCCACCACCAACAATAACAATATCTTTGACTTCATCTTTTAAAGCTTGTTCTTTAATATTTATTCCATCTTCAAAACTATTTAAGTTAAAGATGTTCCCGAGGTTTTCGCCTTCAATATTTAATTTTCTTGGACTTGCTCCACTTCCAACTATTAAGTAATCATAGTTATCAGTAATAATAGTATTATTAGTTAAGTCTTTAACTGTAACTTGGTTTAAAGAATCATTAACTTCAATTACTTCATGAAAAATATTTACTTTAATTCCTGATTCTTCAAATTTTTCTTTTGTACGAGCAACCAATCTATTTGCATCTTTTATTTCGTCACTTATAAAGTAAGGCATACCACAAGCTCCATAAGATAAAACTTCACCTTTTTCATAAACAACTATTTCCACATTTTTAACTAATCTTTTTAATTTACTTGCAGCACTCATTCCAGCTGCTACTCCACCAATAACTATTACTTTCATAACGTCACTTCCTTATTTACTAGATGTCCCTATTTTATCACATATCAGCTCGCTATTCCAAGATATAACAACATAAGAATAAGTATGTAAGTGCTTTGTGTTTACAAATAAGCAATAATTTATTATAATTAGGAAAAAGGAGGTTGGTTTTATGGATATGTATAAGTACTGTGAATCAATTACAAAGAAAAACAATATCGACTTATTTCGCTTATTTTATACGTTACCTTACGAAAAATCATCAGCCCTTTTTGCTTTTTACGCTTTCTATAAAACTGTCGATAATTCAATTGATGAACACAACGATGTTCATGAGCTTGATAATATTAATGATCATCTAAAAAATCTATATCAAGGTCTTTATGTGAACGATACACTATTTCAAGCATTAAAAGATAGTTTAAAACGTTATCCAAACTCAATAGTCCATTTTCAAAATATTATTAAAGCTGTTAGAAATGACTATTACCATAATTTTATAAGAACCGAAGCTGAGCTTGATGAATATTGTTTGAACGTTTCTGGTTCCATCCAATTACTTTACACTCCGGTATTTGCTAGCAAAAATTATAAAGAACACCGTCAACTCCTCGAAATTATCGCAAAAAATATCGGTTACGCAATTCAAATCACTAATATCTTACGCGACGTTGGTGAAGATATTAAAAATGACCGAATCTATTTAACTGATGAAATGTTAAATAAACACGGCGCAAGTCCAAGAGATATAATTAATGGTGTTATTACAATTGAATATATTAATGTTATTAAAGAGTATATTGAAAAGGCAAAAGAATCATATAATGTCCTTTACGATAATATCGAATTATACGATGAAGATTCCAGAGCAGTTCTTTTAACAGCAGTTAAAAATTACGAAAACATTCTCGATCGAATCATTGCGAATAAATACGATAATTTTAATATCAAAAGTAAAGTTTTATATGTTAGTAAAATATTTAATTTTATTAGATTTAAAATTAAGTATCACTAAATTAAATATCAAAAAAACGACTAATTAATTAGCCGTTTTAATTTTTTATAAAAATACTAGTGTAACTATTACTCCAATAATTCCAGCAATCGCAAGTCCAGCAACAGCTTTTTTAGGCATTTCGCCATTTTCACTCATTGCTTTACCAAACATTCCAAACACTAACGGATGAATTAAGAAAGGCATTGCAAAGATAAACGTAATTAATTCCATCGACTCTGTCCCAAACATTCCACCTTTTATTGAAGCAAATAATCCAAAGTGTGAAATTGCAGCACTGTTTGCCATTGCCGCATTTTCAAGACTCATTCCTGCTAAATCTAGAAGTAAGAATCCACCAAAAACAGCCGTTAATTGCCATCCTAGTGAAAACAAAATCAATCCTTTTATTTCTTTACCTTCAACACCTTTAGCTTTTCGAAGCGTTTTTAATGACCAGTATGTTAACCCCGCGCCAATTACAACAATAATCATTCCCGGAATTACAAGTAATTCACCATTTGTTGCGCTAATCGCAAGAATCGTAAAGACAAATATATGACCAAAGAATGGAATATTTATCATAATCGGTGCTCGCTCTTTAGCAACGTCACCTAAGTCGCCAGCTGTACATGCGCCTGTCAGTCCGGAATGTGATAACGACCCAGCCATACCTGGTGCTAAAATTTCAATTTTATTTGATTTTCCAATAAATATTAATAAACTAAGCCCAATAAACATCCAAAATAACTGGCCAAAGAATCCAAATGCCATAACTTGAACCATCCCATCAATTGAGAATGCTTCAATTAATCTCGAACCACCAATTAAGAATACCGCGGCAAGAACGATTGGAATACCAGCAAATAATAATGACCTCATTGTTGGTCCTTGTTTCCAATCGGAAAAATACATTCCCAGACCACTACTTAAAAGCATTGCAAAGAATATTTGTGGTAAAGCAATTAAATCATAAATCCAATCAGCAATTAATGTTGATAGAATTAGTATTCCTAAAATTGCGATAGTTTCAGTAACTCCTCGACCTAAATATTTTCTTTTATTTTCTATTACTGCTTTATTATCAATTAAAATAATTGATCCCGCAATACCAAAGAATGCAATTAAAGGATAGTATAATCCAATATCGCCATCAGTATCACCTAAAATAATTCGTTTAAGACCTTCAATACCAAGTAAAATAAAATAAGCTCTTACAATAAAAACTAATTGTGTCCCCTTAGTACCAAGCATAACTTCTTCTTCATTTAAAATAACATCATCTTCACCTGGATGTTTCGGATTAAAGAAAGTATTTCTTAATTTTTGTCCTCCAACAAAGAATGTTACAACTAATGCTGTTATCGTCACATTTGATGTAAGTCCTATTATTGGAAATTCCTTAAGACCTGCTGTTCCTATCCCTGCTACTTCTAAAATCAGTCCAAGTAATAATCCAAAGATTACGATTATCAATATCGGTGAGTACTTTGTTCCCGCAACTACTGAACGTGATATTAGTATTACTGGTAAAAGTAGTAATAGAGTTAGCCAAAAATGGTTAAGTATTGCTAAATCTGCCATATCGTTTAACATAATTTCCTCCTATAAATTTGAATAACATATGTAAGTTTCATTCATATGTATATTGTAACATATGCTACTGGTTTTATAACATAATTTTGCTTTTTTTAATTATTTTAATTTTTTACCAATAAAAACGTTCTTTCAGTTGTTATACTAGTGAAATCAAATCCAAGGAGGATTAAAAAAATGAAAAAATTATTAGCATTTGGAGCATTACTCGTATTATCAGTAGGACTTGCAGCTTGTAGTGATACAGAAAGTGTAAGTGCAAGTGAATTGTATGTATCAATTGATATCAATCCATCAATTGAATTTATTGTTGATGAAGATGGTTTAGTTGAATCATACAGATTATTAAATGACGATGCACAGTTACTTTGTGTTGATGTAAATTTTGTTGGTATGACAATTGATGATGCTACAGAATTATTTGTATCAATGGCAACTGAAGCTGGTTTCATTGATGTAGATAGTGAAGATAACGCTGTCCTTATAACTGTCTATGGTGAAAATCAAGAATACAGTAATATGATTCGCGAACAATTAAAAGAACGTTTAGTTCGTTACTTAGCTCGCAACTATATTAATGGTGTTGTTTTAGATGAAGGGTATACTAGTGAAGAAGTTGAAGCAACTGCTTTAGAACTAGGAATTACACCAGCAAAATTAAAATTAATTTATGCCGCACAAGCTAGTAACCCTGAATTAACAATTGAACAAGGGATTGAAACTAGTATCAAAGAATTACTTGGACAAATTAGAGCAAACCACGATGAAGAAATTAATAATATGACTGATGATGAATTAGCTGAACTTAGATTACAAAGAGATCAACTAATTGTAGAATACAGAGCCCGTTTAGAAGCTCATATCTTAGCCAACCCTGTATTAACTGAAGAACAGTTAAACGTAAGAGTAAATGAATTGCTCAGAGAAACACATCCCGAACGTTACGAAAATTGGGAAAACTTAAGAGAAACTTATGAACAAAGAATTACCGAAGCAAGAGCTGATTTAGTTGAACGTTTACTAGATGATGAAGCAACAGAATAAAAAGCGGGTTACTCCTGCTTTTTACTCTCTTTACTAACCATTGCATAAATGCTAAAATAGCTTTGAGGTGAAGATGATGAATAATGACTTAAACAAATTAGCAAAAATACTTCAAAGTGGTGAAATAGCAGTCTTTGATGATATCTACTATCAAACTAAAAATATCGTCTTTTATACAATTAAGTCAATTCTTCATGATAATTCACTAAGTGAAGATATAATGCAAGAGACTTATTTACGGATGATCAATAAAATTCACCAGTATAAAAGAAATCAAAGCTTTAGGGCATGGATTATAATGATTGCGCGAAACCTCGCAATCAATGAATATAACCGAAGAAAAAAAGAAATCCTCATTGATATTAGCGAAAATGAATATCTCTTAGGTAGTACTGAAGATAAATCAGAAAAAGAAGTTTTAATAACACAACTTTTGAAACATCTTAACCAAAATGAACGTGACGTTGTAGTCTTAAAAACAATTGGCGATCTCAAGCACCGTGAAATAGCGGAAATATTAAACATACCAATCAGTACATCATTATGGATCTACCAAAAAGCAATAAAAAAATTGAAAGTTCAAATATAGGAGGTGTCTTTATGAAAAACAATGATCTATATAATAAAATAAATCAACAACTTGATGGAGATACTCCTGATATATTAGAACGTATCAAATCAAGTAACAGATTCTTTGTCCCAGTTAAACAAAGACCACGTAAAACTTATTCATTTGGTCTTAGAACTGCATTTGCATCATTCGCTGTAATCTTTGTTATACTATTTACATTTGTTCTTACAGGTGAAAATACAGATGCTATCGTAGCTTCTACTATTACACTTGATATCAATCCATCAATTGAGATAACTCTAGATGAATTTGATAATGTTATTAATGTTCGAGCATTAAATAATGATGGTAACGAATTAATTGATCGTGACCTTTTGTACTCAGAAATGACAGTTGATGAAACAATTAAATTGCTAATTAACCGAGCTGTCTATCTTGGGTATATTTCAGATGAACAAAATGCAATATTAATTTCGGTTAATAACAATAATGAAACCGAAAGAACTCGTGTTATTAATCATTTGGAATTAAGAATTGATATTGAAATAAGAAATAATAATATCAATCCTGATATTATTAGAGATAATGTTATAGACTCAATCCCTAATCCCAACTTTACCGATGAACAGTTAGCGATTGCTTACGAGATAACAGTTGCTAAAGTAAGATTGATTAATTCAATAATTAATCTTGATGGAGATTACACTATTATACAACTAAAAGATAAACACATTTGGGAATTAGTAAAAATTAGATCAGCTTTATTACCTTAAAAAACTAGTATCACAAAAGTACTCATTAATCAAAAAAAATAAATAAAAAAGAAGATGTTGACTTCAAAAAGTCACATCTTCTTTTAAATTATATTACTTTTTACCTTGTTGTCTTAATGTTAATTCTGGTGTTTGTTCTTTTGCCGCAAGTCGCATCTCTTTAAGAGTATCACTTGCTTTAAGCTTTTTAGATTTTTCGTATAAATACGAGTCAATTCCTTGAGCCGAACGATGACCATCAGCAACACCTGTGATTAAGTCTGGACCACGTAAGATATCTCCACCAACGAATAACCAGTCAAGTCCTTCAACTTGGCCAAATTCATCAGCTTTAATTTTACCACGTTCAATAATAACTTTATCTTTAATTGATTCGGGAATGTAATCATAGTCAGGAGCTTGGCCAATTGCAATCATAACTTGAGCACCTTCAATAATTTGTTCACATTCAGAATCAAATTCAGGGTTGAAACGTCCTGTTTCATCAAAGATACATAAACATTTCCATAATCTAACACCTTTAATTTTACCGTTTTTAATAACGATTTCTTGAGGTCCGTTTCCACAGAATAATTCAACACCCTCTTCAGCACCTTCAATAAGTTCATCCATAGTAGCTGGTAACTCATCTTGGTTTTCAAGTGATGTCAATTTAACGTCAGATTTACCATATTTTAACATTTGAAGTCTTGTTGCACTACGAGCACAGTCAAACGCAACATCTCCACCACCAATAACTACAACACTTTCAGCAACATCGATATCTTCTAAACGAAGAACACCACGTTCATAGTCTCTAGCTTGCGGTAAGAAGTCCATTGCTCCAACAACTCGATTATGATCAGACCCAGGAATATTCAATCCACGAGGTTTCATGAATCCAGTTCCAAGGAAGACAGCGTCATAATCTTTTTCTAGTGTTTC
>JASFZA010000122.1:0-25989 GCA_045046715.1 Candidatus Izemoplasma sp. | reverse complement strand
TTTTTCACTTTAAAAAATCTTTTAAGAATTTTACAATTCCATTTTCCGTATTTGTATATTTTAGTACAATATCAGCAACTTCAATTAGTTCTTCATGTGCATTTTTCATCGCAACACCTAGTCCAGCAAATTCTAACATTTCAATATCATTATGGCCATCACCAAAGGCGATAACATTTTCTGGAGCATATCCCATATATTCTGAAACATATTTTAAAGCAGTACCCTTATTAGTTTCGGGGGTAAATAGCTCAATTATGTATCGGTATTCATTACCCCAGTTTCTTGAAAGAATAACACCTGAATATTTTTCTTTTATATAGTCTTCTATATATTGCCCGTCACCTTTATTTGCAACAATAATGAATCCATTAGTATTGTTTGGTAAAGTATCTTTAAAGTCCCCAACAAATAATCGTGCGCCATTAAAGAAGTGGATTAGAGGTCTAATTTCTTCTGTGTCGTGAAGTAAATAGATATCGTCACCAATCTCTCCAAAAGCATTATAGATATAGTCTTTATTATCTTCAAATATTTTTAAAACACTATCACGATCTAAAGTGTAAGAATAATTACGGAACTTTGGATCTTTATTAGAAGATACCAATCCACCATTATAATTAATGATCGGAGTATCTAATTCTAAGATATTATAGTATCTCTCGCTACTTCTAAATGGTCTTCCTGTAGCGATGATAAATTCATGACCTTGTTGCTTTAATTCTTTAATATATTCGCTTGTTTCTTGATTTAAAGTCTGCCAGTCATAAAGCAGGGTACCATCTAAATCAAGAGCTATTAAATATTTATTCATTTTATCACCCATTATATTATCTCACAATCATAAAATATACACAATATATATATGTCATATGGTATAATATTTATTAGTTAGGAGTGATAGTCATGTTTGATATTAATTTTGTAGGATTTATTAATTACTTTTTTGGAATGTTTACTGGTTTTGTCTTGTTTACAATCATATATACTTACTTTATGATCAGAGGTAAAAATATTAATCTTGATGAAATTAAACACCCTAATATTGATGTTGAAGAAGATGAGCTTAGAGATATGATTATTGCTAAACAAAAGAAATTTAAAAGACATAGAAAAATTAGTGATCAAGGGATCGCTAAATTAACTTTTGAATTGAGTTTTGAACTTCTAGATGAAATTGCGAAATACTTTTTCCCAGATTCAAAATATCCGGCATTAGAATTAAGCGTTAACGAACTATTGAACTTAAATCACTATATAACTGATCGTGTTGATGAAATCCTAGAAAAACCAATATTAAAGAATACAAAGAAAATGCGTATTGTTAGAGTTATGGAAATGTTTGATCGAAAAAAACAAATAGAAGAGAGTAAGATTATTAAAGCTGCTAAAAAATATAAAGTGAGTAAAGCTTTTAGTTATGCAGCTACAGCAGTAAATATTGTTAACCCAGTTTACTGGTTTAGAAAGTTAGTTATAAATACAAGTGTTGATATGTTAACAAGAAAAGTCTGTATTGTAATTATTGGAATAGTAGGAGAAGAAACGACAAAGATATATTCAAAAAATCTTTTTGATGAGCCAATTCAACTTGACATAGTTGAGAAAGAAATGTTGTCTTTACTAGAAGGTGACACAGAAGAAGAAATTGAAGAAACAGTTAGACTTACAAAGAAAGAATTAAAAGAGAAAAAAAAGCAAAAACAAGTAAAAATTAAAGACGAAGTAAAAATAGAAAATTATGAACAAGAATAGGGAAATTTATTTTATTAAGGAGTGATTTTGATGTTCTTTAAAAAGAAGCGAATAAATCCAGTTACTGAAAGAACACCAGATACGGTACCGTTTGAAATTCCCCAAATTAGAAGTGAGGAAGAAAAAAGAGCATACAAAAAGAATCATTTTGTATCGCCAATTTTTGGTGAGAAAGTAAAAGATAATATTATAATTCCGTCTCCATTTAAACGTAGTGGTGATTTAGATAAACAATTTGATAATTTTCGAACTAAACCAAAATTAAATAATGAAGAAAGAAAAAGAAAGTATGGTTCTGCATATCCTGAATTTGATGTCATAAGGGGAGCAAATTTAGAAGAAGCGATTAGTAACCAACATAAGCGATCTAATCCTAATGATAAAGCTGTAATGAAAGAAAGAGCAAAAGAGGTTTTTTCATCTGAAAAAACTTTTAGACCTGATATATTCGAAGAAAATATTCAAAAAACAAAAACGAATATCAACGATTTCTTAAATGTTCACAAAGAAGAACAAATTATTAAAGAGCCTCTTCCTGTAGCAGAAAATAGATTTGTTGATACACCTGAAGTTACAAGGAAATCAAAAGGTTATAAACTTCCACCAATTTCATTACTTTCTAAATCAGTTACACAAGTTAATGATCCTACTGAGTGGATTGAAAAACAAATAGAAATATTAAATCAAACATTTATAGAGTTCCAAGTTGGAGCTCGTGTTTATACTTATACAAAAGGACCAACTGTTACTCGTTATGAGATTATTCTTGATAGTGGAGTAAATGTTAAAAAGATTACAAACTTATCTGATAATATAAAGATGGCATTAGCGGCTAAAGATATTAGAATTGAAGCGCCTATTCCTGGAAAATCAACTTTAGGGATTGAAGTACCAAATGAAATAGCTGAAATTGTAAATTTCGTTGATACAATTAATACTAAAGAATTTATGAATGCAGACGATCCACTTACTGTCGCACTTGGTCTAGATATAGATGGTAAATGTGTTTACACATCATTGGCTAAAATGCCTCACGGACTTGTTGCTGGGGCAACAGGTAGTGGAAAAAGTGTATGCATCAATACAATATTAATGAGTTTATTATTTAAATATACTCCAGAAGAGTTAAAATTACTTTTAATCGACCCAAAAATGGTTGAATTATCAGCATATAATGAAATTCCACATTTAATTACACCAGTAATAAATGATTCAAAAATTGCAACGGCAGGTCTTAAATGGTTAGTAGAAGAAATGGATCGTCGATTTATTTTGTTTGCTAATGAAAGAGTTAGAGACATAAAAGGTTTTAATATTTCAATGAGAATTGCCGATATTACTATTATGCCGTATATAGTAGTTATAGTTGATGAGTTAGCTGATTTAATGATGGTTTCAAGTGCTAGTGTTGAAGAATCAATTATGCGTTTAACACAAAAAGCAAGAGCGTGTGGAATCCATTTAATAATCGCTACACAAAGACCATCGACGGATATTATTAAAGGGACAATAAAATCTAATATTCCAACAAGAATAGCATTTAGTGTATCAAGTCATATTGATTCACAAACAATAATTGATTCAAGTGGGGCTGATAAACTTCTAGGTCGTGGTGATATGTTGTTTGCTGAAAATGGGCAACCAAAAATAAGGGTACAAGGTGCTTATATTTCTGATCAAGACATTTTGAATGTCAATGATTATATTAGAGCTCAGGCACCATCGAATTACTTATTTACAAAAGAGAAACTAATAAAAAGTGTTACAAGTGTTAAAAATAGTGATGAATTATTAGAAGAAGTTGCCCGTTACGTAGTTGTTCAGGGAGAAGCTTCTATGAATAAAATAAGCAGAGAGTTTAATATTGGATTTAACCGTGCGAAAAGTATTGTTGAAATTTTAAGCAATATTGGAGTAGTGTCTGCTAATCTTGGTTCAAGGTCTAGAGATGTGTTAGTATCTTTAGAGGAACTAGAAAATCTGCTTAAAGATAATTAGGTGATAAAATGGAAGAGTACGATGGAGTAGAGACGGTTGAAGATGAGATTTATGAAAATAATATATTTCCCATTAGCAAGCTATTAAGGAAAAGTATCATTGGATTAGCTGTGGTTGATATTGTGTTTTTAGCATCAAAGTTTTCTACACAAAAAGACTTTAATCCAGCTATACCAGGAGAAATATATGATGTTAAATCATTTTATGATTTTGGAATAATCTTAAGAGAAAATTTTATATTTTTTCTTTTCATAATATCTGCAATTACTATTATTAGCTTTTTAATTTTTGCTGTATATATGAAATTAGGAAATAAAGAATTGAGTAGTAAATTAGCTAAAAGTATTAAAAATACTTATGAAATAGTACAAATTGTTCCATATTTTGTACTAATAGTAACTATTATTAACATGACAGTATTTTCTCTTTCAACGATTGAAGGACGCAGTATGGAACCAAACTACTATCAGGATGAAAATACAATAATATATCATTTTATTGAAACATATGATCGATTTGATGTAGTTATTATTAAAGTTCCTGATGAAGGATATTGGATAAAGAGGATAATCGGATTACCAGGTGAGACAGTTGTTATCGATCATAACAAAATCTATATAAATGGTGATCTACTTGAACAAGAATTTTTAGAAGATGAGTATGGGTCAATGGTTAACTATACTTACTGCTATGGTGATAATTCAGAATATTGTACATTTACAGTTGAAGAGAATACATACTTTGTTCTAGGAGACAACCGCCCTGTTTCAAATGATTCAAGACGAGATGATTTAGGTTTAGTAGATGCATCGCAGCTTTATGGAAAAGTAGTATACAAATACGAAGGACTTATATTTAATATATTTAATAGGTGATTATATGAAACAAATACAATGGTATCCTGGTCATATGGCCAAGACAAAACGAATAGTTATAGAAAAAGTTAAAATGGTAGACATAGTTTATGAACTTTTAGATGCAAGAATTCCGTTTTCATCTCAAAATCCAGTAATTAGTGAAATAATTGGTAATAAACCGAAAATTATTATTCTAAATAAAGCTGATTTGGCAGATCGAAATGAATTAGATAAATGGATTAATTATTTTGAAAAACAAGGACATAGGACATTAAGAATTAATGCTTTAACAGGTAAAAATGTTAGTTCAATAATTCCTGTATCTAAAGAAGTCCTTGCTGATTTGTTTGCTAAAGAAAAGTCTCGCGGAAGAAAAATACGTCCGATTAGAGCGATGATTTTAGGAATTCCTAATGTTGGTAAATCTACATTGATAAACAGACTAGCATCAAAAAAAGCATTAGTAACCGGTGATAAACCTGGTGTTACTAAGCACGCGCAATACATAAGAGTTGGTCAAGATTTAGAATTACTTGATACTCCTGGTATTTTATGGCCTAAATTTCAAGATGAAGATGTAGCTTACAAACTTGCCTTAACAGGTGCAATAAAAGATAATATCTTACCTGTTGATGATATTGTTATTCACGGATTTAAATTTCTAAATGAATTTTATAAAACAAAATTTGAACAACGTTATGATATAAAAGTTGATATTGATAATATTGTTGCTATTTTTGATGATATCGGAAAAAGACGTGGGTGTTTACTACCTGGAAACAATGTTAATTACGAACGAGTTAGCGAGTTATTCTTACATGACTTTAGACATCAAAAGTTTGGGAATATAATAATGGATCGTATCAGCAATGTATAAATTTGAAAATAACCTTTTAAAGAATGGTTATTTTTACGTAGCAGGAACTGATGAAGTAGGACGTGGTCCTTTAGCAGGGCCAGTTGTGGCTGCTGCTGTCATTTTAGATCCTAAGATAAAAATAGAAGGATTAGATGATTCAAAGAAACTTACTGAAAAGAAACGCGAATTACTTTCGGTTAAAATAAAATCAATGGCAATTAGTTATTGTATAAAATACATCTATCCTAAAGAGATTGATAAAATAAATATTTATCAAGCTTCAAAAAAAGCTATGATAGAAGCAATTAATGGATTAAGTGTTAAGCCTGATTTTGTTTTAAGTGATGCAATGCCACTTGATGATTTAGGTATTCCATTTGAAAGTATTATTAAAGGGGATACATTAAGTGCGTCTATAGCGGCAGCATCTATCATTGCAAAAGTAGAACGCGATAATTATATGGTAGAATTATCAATAAAATATCCAAGGTACGGATTTGATAAGCATAAAGGATATCCAACAAAACAACACAAAAAAGCTCTTGAAGAATTTGGGGTTTTAGATATTCACCGTACTACGTATAAACCAGTTATGGATATTATTAATAAACAATTTAAATTTTAAATAAAAATACTTCACAAAATATAAAATGGAACCTATAAAATAGACACACTAAAAACACACGTGTATATTTATAGGTTCTTTTTGTATACTAAAAAGAGAGGTGAAAAATATGAGTAAAAAGATATTTACAGAGCGAGAAATAGGAGCACTATAACAAAACAAGTACGTAAAAAGAGTTGGACCAAAAGGAATAACATATACAGATGAAATGTATCTTCTTACTATCTGTAACTTTACTTCCTTGCTATATTTTGCTTTTCTTCCCATATAAAAATACCTCCAAAGTATAGTACTATAATCTATTACTCATAATCTTATTGATTACTTTCTTTTTTTATAGTGTCTACTTTAGAGGTATCATATCAAAGGGGAATCTACACCTTAACTATTCCGTGTCTTTTTTATAGTGTCCTTGACATAGGGTCCACATTAACAAATGTGAAGTGTTTCTATTAGGTTTCTAAACTTGCGTTATACAAGGAAGCGTAATAACCATTCATTTTTATTAGCTCAGTATGCGTCCCACGTTCAGTGATTCCGTCTTCAGATAAAACTAATATTTCGTCAGAATTAGATATTGTCGAAAGTCTATGAGCAATAACAAGAGTTGTTCTACCCTCGGTTAACTCATCTAAAGATTTTTGAATTAATTTTTCTGTTACATTATCTAAACTAGATGTTGCTTCATCAAGGATTAATATCGGTGGATTCTTTAAGAATACACGAGCGATACTAACTCTTTGTTTTTGCCCACCAGAAAGTTTAACTCCTCGTTCACCAACTAGCGTGCTATAACCATCTTGAAGTGAAACAATAAAATTGTGAATATTCGCTTTTTTTGCTGCTTCAAATACCTCTTCATCAGTTGCTTCTGGTTTACCATACAAAATATTATCTTTTATTGTTCCATAGAAGATATAAATATCTTGTTGGACGTGTCCAATAGTCGAACGCAATGAGTAAATATCATAATCTTTAACATTGATGTTATTAATTAAAATAGTACCTTCAGTAACGTCGTAAAATCTTGGAATTAATTTAGATATAGTACTTTTACCAACCCCAGTTTCACCAACTAAAGCAATCTTTTTACCTTTCTCAATAGTAACATTAAAGTTCTTTAATACATGTTTGTAAGATGCTTCGTATTGAAATGATACGTTTTTAAATTCAATTGTTCCGCCTTTATTATCTAAAAATATAGGATCAGGTGGTGATTGAATTTTTGGGTTAATTTTAATAATATCATAAAACTTTTCATAACCACTCCAACCTTTTTGAACTTGTTCAATTGTTGATATAAGCGTTCTTATTGGCTGAATTAAATATGCAATAAACATAAAGTATGCAACATAAGAACCAACTGTAATTTCACCTAAATAAACAAAATAACCACCAAACACTAATACTGCTACATACAAAAGATCAATGAAAAGATTTGTACCTGAGGCGAAAATACCCATTTGTAAATAGAATTCTCCAAAACTTTCTTGGTAAATTTTAGTAACTTTTGTAAATTTAGAAACTTCAAAATCTTCATTTGTAAAAGCTTTTGTTAGTCTAATTCCGCCAATTGAGTTTTCGACTTCACTATTAATTTCCTCATGAGTTGCTCTAGTTTTTCTTGATGCTGCCATCATTTTCTTTCTTCTAGTTGCACTAAAAATTATCAGTAATAAAATAAAGAAGAAAACAATTAGAGTAAATACTAAATGAATATTTACTAAAATTATAAAACTACCAATAATCATTATTGTTGAAACAAAAATGTTTTCTGGAGTATGATGACTCATTTCTGAAATATCTCTTAAATGGCCAACAATGTGGGCCATAATTGATCCGGTTTTGTGATCATCAAAGTAATCACTATCAAGAGTTTGAATCTTTTTGAATAAATCTATTCGCATATCTCGTTCAATTCTTGTTCCCATTACGTGACCGTAATAGTTAACAAAAAAGTTACAATACATTCGTACTAGATATAGTACAAATAGTATTCCACCAAATGTAAATATCATATTAATTCGATCATTAGGAATTAAATCATCTAGGAAATATTTTGTAACCATTGGGAATATTAAATTTAATCCACTCATAACTGTTGCTGCTAATAAATCAAGGTAAAATAACAATTTATGATTTTTATAATATCCAATAAATGTTCGTATCATATAACCACCTCAAAATAAATTATATCACAATTAAAATGGTTGTGTGAAAAAAGAAATCAAGGTATAATAATTATGGTGATGAAAATGATACTAAATTTAGAAGAAATCTTAAAAAGAGATTTAAAAAAGAAAGTAATTATTTTTCAAACAGATACTGTTTATGGATTAGGAACTCCTATTGATAATCTTGATGGTGTTAGAAAAATATATGAAATAAAAAAACGTGAAGCTAAAAAACCTTTAGCTGTTTTGTGTGCTAATATAGAACAAGTTAAAAGTATCGTTTTAAATTTCGATGATGCTTTAACTTTAACAAAACAATATTGGCCAGGTGCTTTAACTTTAGTATATATAAAGAATGGAACTATAAGTGATGAAATAACAAGTGGATTTAATACTGTTGGGGTAAGAATACCTGATGATCCTATAGCTTTACAGTTGTTAGAATTAACTGGTCCAATGGCTGTAACAAGTTTAAATATAAGTGCTGAACCAGCAGTACTGAATTTTGCTGATGCATTAGCATTTATTGATGAAGTAGATTACATCATTAAAGGCAATGATTTATCTGGAATAAGTTCAACGGTTTATGATGTAAAAAATTGTAGCGTTTTACGTCAGGGAAATATAATAATTTAGACTGTTTTTTCAGTCTTTTTTTGATAGTAAATATCGGACGTAATTAGGGGTCGTAATTACCGGTCATTATCATAGAAAATATATCTATAGATTATTAGTAAATATTAATAGAAATAATTGAAAGTTAAAGTTGTATTTATACGAACTTTTGTTATAATTGAATGTATTAAGTTTTGAAAACATAAGGAGGTGTGAAAATGAAGATAGGAATTGGTTCAGACCACGGTGGATTTTCACATAAAGAAAGCATTATTAAACATCTAAAAAAACAAGGTTTTGAAGTGATTGATTATGGTTGTAATTCTGAGGAATCAGTTGATTATAATGATTATGCAATTAAAGTATCAGAAGCGGTTCGCGATAATGAAGTGGATAAAGGTATTCTAATTTGTGGAACTGGAATTGGGATGAGTGTTCAAGCTAATAAAGTAAAAGGTATTAGAGCGGCGTTAGTTCATGACTTATTTACGGCAGAAGCAACAAGACTTCATAATAATTCAAATGTATTAGCAATGGGTGGGCGCGTTATTAATGTTGAAAAAGCCTTAAACATTGTTGATATTTGGGTGAATACTGAGTTTTCAAATGATGAAAGACATAATCGTAGAATTAACAAAATAAATAATTATAAAGGGTGATAAAAAATGGGTAAAGTTACAATATTAAATCATCCACTAATCAATCATAAAATGGCGAAGGTTCGTGACAAATTAACGGATACTAAAACATTTCGTGAAATGGTCAATGAAATTGGTGGATTAATGGCTTATGAAATAACTAGAGATTTAACTACAAAAGAGATTGAAGTTGAAACTCCAATAACTAAAACTATTTGTCATGTACTTAGTAAAGATGTAATTATTGTTCCAATATTAAGAGCAGGACTTGGAATGGTTGATGGGATTCAAATGATAATTCCAACAGCTAAAGTTGGACATGTTGGAATGTATCGTGATGAAGTTACACTAGAACCTCATGAGTACTACGCAAAATTTCCAGATGAAATAGTAAATGGGACATGTTTAGTAGTAGATCCAATGCTTGCAACTGGCGGCAGTGCCAGTGCTGCAATTACTGCTGTTAAAAAACGTGGAGCTAAAGATATTACATTTGTTGGACTTGTAGGATGTCCTGAAGGTGTAGCAAGACTTCAAAAAGATCATCCTGATGTTGATATATTCTTGGCAGCATTAGATGAGAAATTAAACGAATTGGGATATATTGTTCCTGGTCTTGGTGACTGTGGAGACAGATTATTTGGGACAAAATAGTGAATGACAAACAAAGAGATGCACTGAAAGTATACTCGATTGTAAGTGGGTTTGTGTTTGAAATAATTGTCGCTGTTGGAGTTATGACAGCACTCGGATATTTTTTAGATGAACTATTTAATACAGTTGTTGTTTTTAAAATAATATTTATAATTATTGGTGTATTTGCCGGAATTAGAAATCTTATTGTTCGTGTATCTAGACTGGAGGATCCTTATGGAAAGTAAAGATGCCTTTATTAAGAGTTTTCCATTTAGTTGGATATTTACAATTATTGTTACGATAATTGTTTGGTTAGTATTAGATAGAACATGGGCTTTATCTTTTGTTCTTGGAAGTACAGTTAGTATTATGGGTATGAGTATGCTTTATAAAAGCTCAAATAATGTTATTGGTTTAGATAAAGTTAATGCCCAACGTGTTGCAGTGAAAAGCTATACATTCAGATTTTTGTTTTATGGGCTCATATTAGTAATTGCCGCCCTTTTACCGAACTTTGAAGTTATTGCAACTGCAGCTGGATTATTTACATTTAAAATTGTATTTTATGTAATATTAATACTAGAAAGTAGAGGTGCGAAAAAATGATAGATGCATTTAATAGTGTTATTGATTACTATGTCGGATTTTCGGCCGAATTAAAAGCTTCATTAATTATCATTGGGTTCTTAATGATTAGTACAACGCTGATTGGATTAAAAGTTAAGAAACTTAGTCCAGCTGATGTACCTAAAGGATCTAGTTTTGTTGGTGTTATATTTGTAGGAGCAATAAATGATATGATGCATGATTTCTTTTCAGTTCACTGGAAGAAATTTACACCTTATTTACTAACAATCTTACTTTACTTAATGTTTGCAAATACAGCATCACTTGCCGGGATGAGCGCGCCAATGTCAAACATTAATATTGCACTTGGATTTAGCTTACTAGCATTTGGATCGGTTCAAGTTTCAGCGTTATTTATTAAAAAACCTAAAGGAAGAGCTAAAGACTTACTTGATCCACATCCATTATTTTTGCCAATAAATTTAGTTGGTGAAATGTCAACTCCATTTGCAATGGGTCTACGTTTATTCGGGAATCTATTAAGTGGAGCAATTATCGGAATTATTGTTTATGGATTATCTGGTTGGGGTGGAATTGTTTTTGGAGCATTTATTATGCATCCAATATTTGATTTGTTCTTCGGGTTAGTTCAAGCATATGTTTACTTTATGTTATTAACAATATTCATAAGTATGGCAGTTGAAGAGTAATTAAATTATTTACTGAATACTCAGTTTATATAAAAAAATAAAAATTAGAATTTAAATTATAAGGAGGAAATATTATTATGGAATATACAGAATTTTTTGCACAAGGTATGGCATTCTTAGGTGCTGGTATTGCGGTATTAACAGGAATTGGTCCTGGTATGGGACAAGGTTATGCAGCAGGTAAAGCAGTAGAAGCAATTGGTAGACAACCTGAAGCAGCTGGAACAATTAGAACAGTCATGATCACAGGTCAAGCATTAGCTGAAACAACAGGGCTTTACGGATTAATCGTTGCTATTTTATTAATATTTAACTAGAAAAAAATTAATGTTCAAAGGAGGCAATCCCTATGGAAGAAGTCGCAGTAGCAATTAAGGACTTTGTTGAAGGTGCTATTGGTATCGATATAATAGAGATGCTTATACAAATTTTAGCAACATTACTTCTTTTTCTTGTAGTAAGACATTTCTTTTGGAATAACATTACAGAATATATCGAAGGAAGAAAAAATGTTATGGCAAAAGAATATGAAGATGCAGCGTTAGCAAGTACAGAAGCTGAATCATTAAAATTACAAGCAGGCAATGAACTTAATGAGATAAGATTAAGTGCAAAAGAGGTTATTGACGATGCTAAAGCACGCGGTGAATTAGAAAAAACTTCAATTATCTCAAAAGCAAAAAAAGATGCAGAAGTAGTAATGGAAAATTCACGCAAAGAGATTAAACATGAGATAGAAAAAGCGCGTACGACTATTAATGATGAAATTGTAAGTGTTGCTATTTTAATGGCTGAAAAAGTTGTTAAAAGAGAGATCGATGCTTCAAAACATAAAGAACTTGTAGATGAAGTTGTTAAAGCGGTAGCTAATTAATGAACTATATTGCATACCAATATGCAGAAGCTTTATTTGGCTTAGCTTTAGAATCAAATCAAGTAAATAATGTTTTAGAAGATTTTAATCAGTTTAATAGTGCTTTAGATTTAGAAATTACTAAATTTTTAAATCATCCTAAAATCTCAAAGAAGAATAAAAAAGAAGTTATTTCAAATGCCATTAATGGTGGTATATTTAAACGTTTTTTATATGTCTTAATTGATAACTCAAGAATTGATATTATTGAAGATGTTTTAAAAGAATTTGACATAATAATTAATAAACAAAATAATTTACTTAAAGTTATTGCTTATTCTAAAAAGGAGCTATCTAGTTCTCAGTTTAATCAATTAAAAGTGAATTTAGAGAAAAAAAATAATCGTAAAATTGAATTAGAATCGATAGTTGACAAAACAATTGTTGGTGGTGTTAGAATTGAATATGAAGGTATGATATTTGATGATACTATTAACAATTATTTAAGTGGGCTTAAAGCTAATTTAACGAAATGAGTGAGGTGAAAGTATGAGTAAAATTAATCCAGTTGAAATTAGTTCTTTAATAAAAGAGCAAATAAAGAAGTATGAAAAAGATATTAAAACTGAAAATATCGGAACTGTTATTAGTGTTGGTGATGGTATTGCTTTAGTTCATGGATTAGATAACGCTATGAGTGGGGAGTTATTACTTTTCCCAAATGATATTTATGGGATGGCCCTCAACTTAGAAAATGACCATATTGGAGTTATTTTATTAAGTGAAGCTACAACTGTTAAAGAAGGGGATATTGTAAAAACTACAGGTAAAATCCTTGAAGTACCAGTTGGAGAAGAATTAATTGGTCGTGTGGTTAACCCACTTGGACAACCAATTGATGGGCTTGGAAAAATTAATACAAAGAAAACAAGACCGGTTGAACAAAAAGCTACTGGGGTTATGAGTCGTAAAAGTGTTGATCAACCACTTCAAACAGGAATTAAAGTACTTGATACTTTAGTACCAATTGGACGTGGCCAACGAGAACTTATTATTGGTGACCGTCAAACTGGTAAAACTGCAATTACAATTGACACAATTATCAATCAAAAAGGTAAAGACGTTATTTGTATTTATGTTGCAATTGGACAAAAAGAATCGACGGTACTTGGTATTTTAGAAACATTAAAAGCACATGATGCTATGGACTATACAATTATTGTTAGTGCAAGTGCGTCTGAACCTTCTCCGTTATTATACTTAGCACCTTATGCTGGTGTAACAATGGGTGAAGAATTTATGTTTGATGGTAAACACGTTTTAATTATCTATGATGATTTAACTAAACACGCTATTGCATATCGTGAGTTAAGTTTATTATTAAGAAGACCACCGGGACGAGAAGCTTACCCAGGTGATGTATTCTATTTACATTCAAGATTGCTTGAACGTGCTGCTAAGTTAAATGATGAACTTGGTGGAGGTAGTATTACCGCTCTTCCAATCATTGAAACTCAAGCAGGTGATATTAGTGCTTATATTCCAACTAATGTTATCAGTATTACTGATGGACAAATCTTTTTACAAAGTGATTTATTCTATTCAGGAGTACGTCCAGCAATTAATGCCGGACTTTCAGTATCACGTGTTGGTGGTAGTGCCCAAATTAAAGCTATCAAAAAAGTTTCAGGAACACTTCGTTTAGATCTAGCGTCATTTCGTGAGTTAGAAGCATTTACTCAATTTGGGAGTGATCTTGATGATATTACGAAAGCTAAACTTGAACGTGGTAGAAGAACAGTTGAAATATTAAAACAAGGATTACACGCTACGATTGATGTTGAAAAACAAGTTATTAGTATTTTCGCATTAACTAAAGGTCATTTAGATGACGTAAAAATTGAAGATATTAAACGTTTTGAGGTTGACTTACATGATTTCTTTGCTCGTGATAAAGAAGGGCAAGAAATACTTAAAGAAATCCATGAAACTAAAGATTTACCTGATGAAGAAAAAATCAGTAGAGTATTACTCAAATTTAAAAAAGTATTTGTATAAGGTGGTGTAAACATGGCTTCAATGAGAGATATTAAATCTAGAATTACAGCTACTAAAAAAACAGCACAAATTACAAAAGCCATGAATATGGTATCAGCTTCTAAATTAAAAAAAGCTGAAAGACTTATTAAAGACTTTACTCATTTGATGCTGAAGTTAAAAGAAATAAATAATAATATTTTATCAACAGATCAAGAATTATCTCATCCAATGTTAGTTCAAAGAGAAATTAAGAAAACTTGCTATATCATCGTCTCTAGTGACCGTGGGTTAGCTGGTCCTTATAACTCTAGTGTATTCAAAGGGTTTATGAATCACATTAATGAACATCATAAATCTAATAGTGAATTCACTGTAGCAGCTATTGGATTCAAAGCTTTTACATTTGCTCGAAGAAACGGGTATGAGATGTTAAATGATAAAGTAATTAATATTAGAGATGATATTCAATTTATTGATTTTAAAGTAGTTAGTCAAAATTTTATGAATGACTATATTGAAGGCAAAGTAGATAAAATTGTTGTGTTCTATAATCATTTTATAAATATCATGATTCAAAATGTCGAATCATTACAAATATTACCAATTACTAACGGTTATAGAAACATGGATAAAAGCACCGAAGAATCTAATGAAAATGATATGAAATTAATATATGATTATGAACCAAATCCACAAACAATCATTGATCATTTATTACCAATGTATGTAGAGAATACTCTTTTTGGAATTATTCTTGACGCTAAAGCAAGCGAACATGCATCTAGAATGACAGCGATGAAAAGTGCTACTGATAATGCTAAAGAAGTTATTGATGCTCTTCAATTGCATTACAACCGTGCTCGTCAAGCTGCAATTACAATTGAGTTAACTGATATTATCGGTGGAGCAAACGCAGTTAACTAAAGGAGGAAATTATGAACAAAGGAAAAATCGTTCAGGTCATGGGACCTGTAATAGACGTTTTATTTGAGAATAGTTTACCAGAAATAAATCATGCATTAACAGTAAATGTAAAAGCAGAAGATAATAACAATGTACCTATCAAATTAACACTTGAAGTATCGTTACATCTTGGGAACAACATTGTAAGAACAATTGCAATGGACTCAACTGATGGTGTTGTACGTGGTATGGAAGTGTTTGATACGGGTGCTGCAATAAGTGTACCTGTTGGTAATGTAACATTGGGACGTATCTTTAATGTTCTTGGTGAAGAAATTGATGGTAAAAAAGCAGTACCTAAAGATACAAAAAGAATGCCAATCCATCGTCCTGCTCCAAAATTAGATGAACTTAGTAGTGAAATCGAAATTTTAGAAACAGGGATTAAAGTAGTAGATTTATTAGCACCATATATCAAAGGTGGTAAAATTGGGTTATTTGGAGGAGCTGGAGTAGGTAAAACAGTTCTTATTCAAGAACTAATTAATAATATCGCACAAGAGCATGGTGGAATAAGTGTATTTGCTGGAGTTGGTGAACGTACACGTGAAGGTAATGACCTTTTCTTTGAAATGACAGAGTCTGGAGTTATTAAAAAAACAGCAATGGTTTTCGGTCAAATGAACGAACCACCAGGTGCTCGTATGCGTGTAGGATTAACGGGATTAACAATGGCAGAACATTTCCGTGACGAAGAGAAACAAGATGTGTTATTCTTTATTGATAATATTTTCCGTTTCACTCAAGCTGGATCAGAAGTTTCTGCTTTATTAGGACGTATGCCCTCAGCAGTAGGGTATCAACCGACACTTGCTACAGAAATGGGTAAACTTCAAGAACGCATTACATCAACAAAAGAAGGTTCGATTACTTCGATTCAAGCTGTATACGTGCCAGCGGATGATTATACTGACCCTGCGCCAGCTACAACATTTGCCCATCTTGATGCAACAACAAACTTAAGCCGTAAAATTAGTGAGGAAGGAATCTACCCAGCAGTAGATCCGCTTGCTTCAACTTCAAGAGCATTAACTCCTGAAATTGTTGGTGAAGAACATTATAATATTGCTCGTGAAGTTCAAAGAACTATCCAAAGATATAACGAGTTACTAGATATAATTGCTATTCTTGGTATGGATGAGTTAAGTGAAGATGACAAATTAGTTGTTCATCGTGCTCGTCGTGTAAGATTATTTTTATCGCAAAACTTCCATGTTGCTGAGCAATTTACTGGGCAAAAAGGTTCTTATGTTCCTGTCGAAGAAACTATCTCAGGATTCAGAGATATATTAGCTGGAAAATATGATCACTTACCAGAAGATGCATTCAGATTAGTTGGTAGTATTGCTGAAGTATTAGCAAAAGCAGAAACTTTAAAATAGGAGGAATATACAATGAAAATATCCGTTGTAACACCTCAGGGACTACTATATAATGAAGAAATTGATTATGTTGTAGTTAGTTCTAAAGCTTTAGGTGAGTATGCAATTTTAAAAGACCACATTCCTGTAATATCAACTATTGATGAAGGTTATGTGAAAATGGTTAAAGCTGAGCAAGAAGTTTATACTGTAATCATTAATGGTGTTATTGAATATCAAAATAATATTGTAAATGTTATTGCTCAAGAAGCTCACGTTGGATTAAATAAAGATAGTGCAGCTTTACATCTTAACGAAGTAAGACGTTCGCGTATTGAAGAAAATAAACGACGTCAGGTTGATTTTATGTTAGCTGAAAAAGAACTTAAAAAAAGCGTTAAAACTGCCAAAGCAGGTAGTCTATAAACAAGCAATTAATTTTGCTTGTTTTTTTTAAACAAATAAAAAGAGAAACTGATAAGTCCTTTTCAATTGTATCGTTATATAATATAATGAATTATGGAAGGCGGGATATAATGATTACTATTAGGCCAAGTATAACAAGTGCTTTAAAGTTATCTATAATTAATGGATATGTATTTATTAGTTTCTTATTTGTGTCGACTAAATTATGGGCACCAAATTTAGTAATTTCTCTACAAATCTATTTGTTATTATTTATTATAGTTTTTTTAATAGTTGCGTTATATTTATCTAAACGTAAAATTGGATATAAGGATGGGCACGTAATCTTTTACAGAATGCAGATCTTCATTACACATTTTAGAATTAATATTAAGGTTAAGGAGATTGATTTTATTTCTGCTAACTTTCATAAAAATCAATTTAGCGCTTTAAATTTTATTTCACTTCGGGCTAATAAAACAAGATACCGAATTCCAATTAGAACATATAAAAGAGAAGAAGTATTAAAATTTATTGAAGTAGTTAAAATGGCAATAGTTATAAAATAACGTAAAAAGTTTAATTTATTAAACTTTTTTTTAAGGTCTTTTTTGGCTCTATAAGTGTATGAAAGTGGTTGTATGAGTGTAGTTTCATTTGACATTCAAAATAATTTTGTTATTATTGAATAATAATCATTTTAAAGGTGGTGTTTAAATGAGAGTTAAGCACTATGAATCACTTAGCTCAACTAATAATTATGCTAAAGAATTAATAAATCAGCTAAATCATTTTGATGTTGTTACAGCGAAAAGACAAACTAGCGGTAAAGGTCGAAATAATAATACTTGGATGAGTAGTGGTGATAACCTTTATTTAAGTATTGTTTTAAAAGAAGATATAAGCCATCAGGGAATATTTAAAGAAGTAATGGTTGCTAGTATAAGTGTTATTAAAACTTTGGAATTATATAATTTAAAACCACTTATTAAATATCCTAATGACATCTTGATTAATAATAAGAAAATCTCAGGTATTCTAATAGAATCGAGTGGATCAATTGTCTTACATTATTTAGTAGTTGGAGTAGGATTAAATATTAATCAAATAGATTTTAATGAGTTATCTGATAAAGCGGTATCGATGAAACAGTTAACTACTAAAAGACTTAATGTAGAAGATGTACTGAGTAATTTTTTAGAAACTTATCAATACTATCGTGCTGTTGATAGTAGTAAATTGTTAACTCTATATAAGGAAAAGTCACTTATATATAATCGTGATATTAAAGTTGATGGAAAACTTTATAACGTACTAGATATAAAATTGAATGGAGATATTGTTCTAAAAGATGGAAATGATATCTTTGAAAGAAACTTTAATGAAATTAGTTTAAGTGATATATATTAGTGAGGTGTAGCCTTTGAAAGTTAAAGAAATAAGTATGATTGCATTATTTCCAGCAATGCTTGCAGCAACTGCTGGAATGAGTATCCCACTAGGTAGTTTACCAAGTCTTACATTTCAAACAATATTTGTCTTCATAGCTGCATTAGTTCTTGGACCAAAAAAAGGTGCAATTAGTATTATTGTCTATATCTTAATTGGGGCAATGGGAGTTCCTGTATTTGCCGGATTTAGAGGTGGAATTGGAATTTTAACATCAATTAGTGGCGGATTCATTATTGGATTTATATTTAGTGTAATTTACGTTGGTTTTATGAAAAATGTAAATTTTCTAATTAACGCAGATTTATCGCTTTTTGTCACTTTAGTGATAGGAAGTATTATCATATATGTGAGTGGTGGGGCATATATTGCATTTCTAATAGATAGCAATTTATTCACTGTCCTAGCCGGATTTAGTGTTTATATAATTGGTGATTTACTCAAAATAATCGTTGTAATGTATGTGTATAAACGCATACGTCCATATATAACGTATGAGCAGTGATTTATATGTTAATGAAAACGATGTTTTGAAGGTCAAAACAAGTTGCATTGTAATTAATTACATTGTATAATAAAACAGATTTTAATAAACTTTAGGAGGAATTAGACATGATTTTAGAAAAGTTAACAGAAATTATTGTAGATGAGTTAGGTGTAGAAGCAAGCGAAGTTAAGTTAGAAGCAAGCATTTCAGACGATTTAGGTGCTGACTCTTTAGATGCTGTGGAGTTAGTAATGGCAATCGAAGATGAGTTCGACATTAAAGTCAGCGATGAAGCGGCGCAAGCGTTTAAAACTGTAGGCGAAATTGTTAAATATATTGAAGGTGAGAAGTAAAGATTTTCTCATGAAAATCTTTACTTCATTTTTTTACTCAAATATTTATTTGAATATCAAAGTTTTGGAGGAGATTGTATGGATTTGAGACAAGTTAAGAATTTAATGAAAGAGTTTGAGGATTCAAACATTCATAAATTAGAAATTGTAGAAGATGGGTTTACTATAAAATTAGAGAAAAAGAATACTGAATTTATAGCTGCCCAACCTGTATTAGCTCAGCAAGTTGCATACCCTGTTACTGAACAAGCTAATGAGGCAAACGATGTTGTTGAAGAAGTATCAAAATACACACTAGTAAAAGCTCCACTTGTTGGAACTTTTTATGAAGCTCCTAATCCAGATGCTAGACCATACGTTAGCGTTAATCAAAAAGTATCAAAAGGTGACACTATTTTCCTCATCGAAGCAATGAAGGTAATGAACGAAATTAAAGCACCAGTAAGTGGTGTTGTAATTAGTATCAATCCTAAAAATGCATCTATGGTTGAATATGATCAAGTTGTCATGGAAATTGACGAGAGCTGATGTTTCAAAAAATATTGATTGCTAATCGTGGTGAAATTGCAGTTAGGATTATTAGAGCGTGTAAACAATTAGGGATAAAAACTGTTGCTATTTATTCAACAGCTGATAAGGAATCACTACATGTACATATTGCTGATGAGGCTGTATGCGTTGGTGGTAATAGAAGTAATGAATCATATTTAAATATGGAAAATATCATTAGTGCTGCTGTGAGCAAAGGCGCTGAAGCGATTCATCCAGGATTTGGATTTTTAAGTGAGAACGCTAATTTTGCTACTTTATGTGCTGATGTTGGACTAAGATTTATCGGGCCTAGTGGCGAGGTTATTTCTAAAATGGGAGATAAAGCTCGTGCTAGAGAATTAATGATTGAAGCCGGTGTACCTGTTGTGCCTGGAAGTAAAGGTGCCCTTAAAAATATTGAGGAAGCTAGAACTCTTGCTGAAGAGATCGGGTTCCCCGTTTTAATAAAGGCAAGTGCTGGTGGTGGTGGTCGCGGGATGCGTGTGGCGACTAGTTTAGATGATTTTGATAACGCATATGATACAGCAAGACTAGAAGCATTAAATGGATTTGGTGATGACACAATGTATTTAGAAAAATACGTGTTAAATCCAAAACATATTGAGTTTCAAATTTTGGCTGACAAATATGGCAACGTAATTCATTTAGGTGAAAGAGATTGTTCAATTCAAAGAAGAAATCAAAAAGTAATTGAAGAAGCTCCAAGTTTAATGAATGATGAACTAAGAAAAAGAATGGGCGACGCAGCAATTTTAGCTGCTAGATATGTTAATTATGAAAATGCAGGAACAATTGAATTTTTATTAACTGGAAATGATTTCTATTTCATTGAAATGAATACAAGAATTCAAGTCGAGCATCCTGTCACTGAAATGGTAACTGGTATAGATATCGTTAAAGAACAGATTTTTATATCTGCAGGTAAAAAATTACGTTATACCCAAGAAGATATAAAGTTAAAAGGACATGCAATTGAGTGTCGTATTAACGCAGAAGATCCAAAAGAAGGCTTCAGACCAAATCCTGGGACAATTAGTTTACTACATGTTCCATCAGGTCACGGGATAAGATTTGATAGTTTCTTATATCAAGGGTATAGTATTTCGCCTTATTATGATTCAATGCTTGGAAAAGTTATTGTTCATGGTGAAACTAGACTTGATGCTATTAGAAAAATGAGAGCAACAATTGAAGAGCTTGTTATTGAAGGGGTTACGACAAATCAAACATTTTGTTATATGATTTTAGGAAACCCTTTATACGTAAAAGGTAAATTTGATACTTCGTTTATTGAAAAGACACTAGATTCACTACTGGAGTATATTGAGTAATGGATAGTATAAGAAAATCATTTGAACGAAGAAGATACCTAAAAAACGAATATCAAATTTCAAGAAAAAAAACAGTTTCAATCAATTCCAAAATTGATGTACCTGTTGGACTATACGAACAATGCTCTAAGTGTAAAGAAACATTAAATACAAATGATCTTATTGAAAACAGTTTTGTTTGTAAAAACTGTGATGAACACTTTAGAGTGAGAGCAATTGACCGTGTAAAATTAACTGTAGATACGAATACATTTGTTGAAAAAGGTCATGGTTACATAACTTTAAATCCATTATTTCAAGATGGATATGAAGAAAAGATTATAAGTTATAAAGAAAAAACTTCATTAGATGAAGCGTTTATATATGGCTATGCAGAAATTAATGGTGAACCACTTGTTATTGGGGTAATGGATAGTTACTTTTTAATGGGTAGTATGGGAAGTGTTGTTGGTGAAAAAGTCACTAAAAGTTTTGAGTATGCTATTTATAAAAAATTACCACTTGTAATCTTTACTGCCTCAGGTGGAGCAAGAATGCAAGAAGGTATCTTTAGTTTAATGCAAATGGCGAAAACTAGTGCCGGTGTTGCAAGACATAGTGCCCATGGATTATTATATATAAGTGTATTAACTCATCCTACAACAGGTGGAGTTACAGCTTCTTTTGCAACACTTGGTGATATTATTTTAGCTGAACCAAATGCCTTAATTGGATTTGCTGGACCACGAGTAATTGAACAAACGATTAATGAAAAATTACCAGAAGGATTTCAAAGAAGCGAATTCCTTATTGAAAGAGGCTTTATTGATAAAATAGTTCACCGAAAAGAAATGAAAGAAATGTTATCAAAAATTCTTTCAATGCATCGAGGTGTATAAGATGGATATTTTAGCTAAAGAACGAAAAGTAAAAGAATTAGAAAAACAAATTCAGGATTTAGATAGTCCTGAATTAATTGCGAGTTTAAGGAAAGAAATAAAAAATTATAAACAGTTAGCGATGACGAATTTAACTGCTTGGGACCGTGTATTGTTAGCGCGTCATGTTGAGCGACCTACATCTAAAGATTATATTAAATATATTTTTGATGATTTTATTGAACTTCACGGTGATAGATTATTTCGTGATGATAAATCGATTATTGGTGGGATAGCTTATTTTAATGGTGTAGCAGTAACGGTTATAGCTCAACAAAAAGGGCGAACTGTTGATGAAAATATTGAAAGAAACTTTGCGATGCCTCATCCTGAGGGATATCGTAAAGCTTTAAGATTAATGAAACAAGCTGAAAAATTTAGACGTCCGATTATTACTTTTATTGATACGCCAGGAGCATATCCTGGACTTGGGGCTGAAGAGCGTGGACAAGGAGAAGCTATCGCTAGAAATCTTCTTGTTATGAGTGAACTTACGGTACCGATTATAAGTATCATTATTGGTGAAGGTGGAAGCGGTGGAGCTTTAGCACTTGGGGTTGCTAATAAGGTTTTGATGCTTGAGAATTCAATATACTCAATTCTCTCACCAGAAGGTTACGCATCAATTTTATGGAAAGATGCAACACTTGCTAGTGAAGCTGCAAGTGTTATGAAGTTAACGAGTTATGATCTTTATGAAAATGCAATTATTGATGAAATAATTGAAGAACCACTTGGTGGTGCTCATTTTGATGCTGATACTACTTTTAGGAATACAAAAACTGCAATTGAAGGGCATCTTGATCGCTTGCTAACTCTTGATGGAAACAGATTAAAAGAAGAAAGATACTTAAAATATCGAAACTTTGGATTCTTTCAAAGATTTAATTATGATAATTTAAAGGATGTGTAACAGATGATAAATACTAAGATATTAGGGACAGGTTCTTATGTTCCAGAGAAAATTTTAACTAATGAAGATTTATCAAAGATTGTTGATACTAATGATGAATGGATTGTTTCTCGTACGGGGATTAAAGAACGACGCATTGTTGTTGATCAAGATACAACAGACTTAGCTGAGATTGCTTCTTTACGAGCAATTGAAGCAGCTGGAATTAATAAATTAGATATTGATTTAGTAATTGTAGCAACAGTTACTGCGGATAATGTTTTTCCAGGGGTAGGCAATTTACTTCAAGCAAGACTTGGGTTAAACGAAATTATGACGTTTGATATTAATGCGGCATGTAGTGGATTCTTATATGCGTTAAATATTGCAGATAAAATGATTAAGAGTGGAGCTTATAAAACAGCACTTGTTGTTGGCGCTGAAACTTTAACAAGACTGACAGACTGGAGCGACCGTAATACTTGCGTATTATTTGGAGATGCTGCGGGGGCGATGATTGTTACGGTTAGTGATACTGTGAAAATTAAAGAAGTAATTTGTGGATCACGTGGTGATACAGATGATTTATTAATCTGTAAAAATATTGGGATTAAAGATCCTTATGTAAATGCCGTGGGTAAACAAGACCATATCCATATGAAAGGTAGCGAAGTGTTTAAGTTTGCTACGAGAATATTACCAAAAGTAGTTAATCAATTACTTGACCATAATGGAATAACTTTAGATGATTTAGATTATATAGTTGCGCATCAAGCTAATGAAAGAATTATTGACAAAGCAGCTAGAGATCTAAAGATTGGAATGGATAAAATGTTTTTGAATATTCACAAATATGGGAATACGTCTTCAGCTAGTGTACCACTTGCGATAGATGAAGCAATAAGAACAGGTAAACTTAAAAAAGGTGATTTATTTATTACTGTTGCCTTTGGTGGAGGTTTAACTTGGGGTGGAGCACTAATCGAATTATAGGAGGATGTATATGAAAGATATAAGAGACTTATTAAATATTGAATATCCAATTATTCAAGGTGGGATGGCAAATATTGCTACTCATGAACTGGTAGCTGCTGTTAGTAACGCTGGAGGTTTTGGATTACTGGCAACTGGTGGTTGGGACGCTAAACGCGTCCGTAATGAAATTAGATTAACTAAAGAATTAACAAGCAAACCTTTTGGGGTAAATATTATGTTACTTAGTCCTTTTGCCGAAGAGATTAGTGATATGATTATTGAAGAAGGAATAAAAGTGGTTACGACTGGAGCTGGTAATCCAGGTATCTATATGGAAAAGTGGAAAGCAGCGGGAATGATCGTTATCCCTGTTGTGCCAACAGTTGCACTTGCTAAAAGACTTGAAAGAATTGGGGCAGATGCTTTAGTTGTTGAGGGTAGTGAAGCTGGTGGACATATTGGAAATACTACAACTTTTGCACTAGTTCCTCAAGTATGTGACGCAGTTAATATTCCGGTTATTGCAGCTGGTGGTATTGCTGACTCGCGTGGTTTAGATGCTGCATACATTTTAGGTGCACGAGGGGTTCAAATTGGAACTGTTTTACTTGCAAGTATTGAGTGTCCAATTCACGATAATTATAAAAATAAGATTGTGCGAGCTAAAGATACATCAACAGTAATTACTGGTGTTTATTCTGGAGCTCCGGTCCGTGTTATAAAAAACAAGATGGCTAAAAAATATATTGAGTTAACAAAAAATGAAGATATGGATATTTTAGAATTAGAAGAGCTTACTCTTGGGTCACTTTATAAGGCTGTTCATGAAGGTGATATGGATAACGGATCAATTATGGCTGGGCAAAGTGCTGGGTTAGTTAAATCAATTCGACCGATTAAAGAAATATTAGATGATATCTTCTTAAAGAGTTTAGTTGGCCAAGGTAAATTATTTTGAAAATAGCATTTATGTTTTCAGGACAAGGTTCACAATATAAAGGTATGGGCGAAGAACTATATAATAATTTTGATATTGTGAAAATTGTTTTTGATAATGCAAGTAGATATCTTGGATATGAGTTAACTAATATTATTTTTAATGATGAAGAGCTACTAAATAATACTCTTTATACGCAAGTTGCAATTTATACTTTAGAAGCAGCTATTTTAAAACTTCTAAAAGCTAATGGTATCGAGTCTGAATATTCTTTTGGGCTTAGCCTAGGAGAATATGGAGCTTATCTTGATAGCGATGTTTATACATTTGAAGAAGGTCTAGCTATTTTAAGTAAACGTTCATTCTTTATGAATGAAGCAGCAGTTAATTATCCTGGGAAGATGAGTGCTATTATCGGAATAGATAAAGAAGTTCTCCTTGATGTCATTGATAATAAAGTAGATGGCTATGTTAAAATAGCTAACTACAATACATATGGACAACTTGTTATTAGTGGTGAAGAAAAAGCAGTTATTAGCGCAAATAAATTATTGTTAGAAGCGGGGGCTAAACGAGCAATACTCCTTAACACTAGTGGTGCTTTCCATTCTAAAATGATGACACCTGCTGCTAATAATTTTGCTAGTTATCTTGATACAGTAAAATTAAATGAACCAAATAAAAAAATCTTGGTTAATGTAACTGGAGATTTTTATAAAGAAAATATAAAAGAAGTTATGGTAAATCAAATTACAAATAGCGTTATGTATTATCAAATGATTGAAAAATTAATTGATAATGGGGTTGATACATTTATTGAAATTGGACCTAAAAAATCATTATGTGGATTTGTGAAAAAGATTGATCGTAAACTAAAAACATTGAATGTTGAGGATGTTTCGTCATTCAATAATACAGTCGCATATATAAAGGAGAATTAATATGGGAGAATTTTTAAATAAAACAGTATTAATTACTGGAGCTAACACAGGGATTGGTAAAGGAATCGCACTCGCTTTTGGAGAACAAAAAGCGAATGT
>JASFZA010000121.1:0-18417 GCA_045046715.1 Candidatus Izemoplasma sp. | reverse complement strand
ATTATCATTTGGAGTAATATGATCGGTATACTTATATAGTATTTTATTTATTGTAGAATATTTTGCGTATTTCGGAAATTTAGTAATCCAATCTAAAGCACCCAATTTTGAAATAAACCCATTTTCCTTGAATGTATATAATGATCTGATTGAAGTCATTAGTGCATGCGATATCCAACTAATATCGTTTGATGGGTTATTTATAAATTCATTTATAGTATCGATTATTTCTTGCTCAATTTTTACCCAATCCACTTTTAAAACAGATTCTAGGATCTGTGTTTTTCCAAACTCAAGATATGAATCTAAAATCATCGCAGATTCAACATACCCATACCCAATCTCATTAATCGCAATCCATCCTTTAGGGTTAGTACCTACATAATAGCCATTAATCATATTTTGTTCTTTGTCTAACCCGATATACCTTCCTTCAATATATTTTATTAGTAACTCTGAAATTTCTCTTGAGCTTTGGTGATAGTTTTCTAACAAACTCATATCTTCTTGTGTTAGCTTTCCATCAACAAACACTAAGAAATCAATGTCACTTTTACCTTCAATAAAGTCACCTCTTATCGCACTACCATAAACTACAATGTTTATTACTCTATCACAAAATATTTTGTTTACCTCATTTTCAAAACACTGAAAACTTTGCTTAACAACTTCATTAGAAAATCTTTTTTTCATAAGCAATCCCTTCCACTAAATACTAGTAGTAACTAATCTCTTATATCGCTATAATCTTTGATAAGCATGCTTTAGATATTGTAACTATTTATTATTTGCTATGACTGGTCTAAGCAGAGTTTTTTTTACTTAATCTTTCTTACTTTTTATTATAATCACTAATATTTTTACGCATCTTAGTTCTAATATCTCTAAACCCATTTTTCTTGTAAAATTCTATAGCAGATTCATTAAAGGCAAATACTGTTAATTCTACTTCGTTAATGTTTTTTTTCTTTGCCCAACGATAAAGGTCACCTAAAAGCATTTTTCCAATACCTTTACCTCTATGATCTTCATCAACAATAATTGTACTAATAGTTAACCACATTCTCTTTTTAAACAAGGGAACATCAGGAGCACTTTCAATTGCAGCAATTGCAAGTCCTACTATCATATTATCTTCAATGGCAACTATTAATTTCTGTTTATCATTTTGAAAAATACTTATTAAATACTCATCAGACCTTGCATGTTTAACTGGTTGATTAAACAAATCAGGGTGAGCTTCACTATGAATAAAATCAATTTGCATAAACAATTCATTAAGTTTCTCAAAATCTTTCTTATTTACATCTCTAATTAGCATTAAACATCACATCCTTAAGTATATTATACCATGTAAAATACTTGTGTACATCATGATTTTATCATGCTATTTTGAGAATTGTTATTCTAGTATAAACTCAATTTCATTAAATTGTGTTAATTTCGGACTTATTAAATTTCTAATTAATATTCGTTTCATAATTATAAAATATAAGTAAAAGAGTTTGGGTTTCTCCAAACTCTATAAACATTTATTCTACTTGTATTTAGGTGAAATATCCCAACCACCAGTTCCACTCATTCCACTTGGGAGTTTAATAAATATACTGGATGTTACTTCATCACCACCGTAAATGTAGCTTTTTCCGTAAATAGTATTATCGCAGTAAACAGCAATCGATAGCCCCTCTTTTCTCATCTCAATATTTTTTGCTTTGACGTATGAAGAAAAGAAGCTGTAACTTTCAATTAGGTTATTATTCATATCCGCATAGATACTTTCTAGTTGAAAGTATTCTTTATCTTTTAGTAGTTTCACAAATACAAACTCGCTTCCGAAGTGTCTTAACAGAACTAAATCTTCCTCTTTTTTTACAAGTTCAAATATTTCAACTGAATTGTTTTGCTTTTTAATTCTATCTTTTAAGTTTCCAATAACGGTCATCAGCATATCATATTCTTGCTTTGAACAATATTTTCCATAAACGCGCAAATCATTCTTGATGTCTGTATGCATAATTACTTTTGGTTGTGATCCTTGATTAAAGACTGCTTTAATCTGTTTATTTGTTTTTTTATCTTCGATGATTACAAATATACCTTCGTCATCTTTATCAAGTGATTTTATTACATGTTTTACTTTGTTAATAATAAAAATTGTCTTTTGAACAAATATACCGTTCATCAAATTAAGACTTATCTCGTATATGTAACTTTCTTCAATACTACTAAAGTATCCTATTAGTTGAATATCAGAGTCCTTCATACTAAAAAGTTGAATATTACTAATCTCTGATACTTTATCAAATAATGAGTTTTCATTATCAACGTTTTTACTTAATTCTATACAAACATCCTTTACACTATTAATTACCATATTCAGTTCTCCTTTAATGAATCTTTTAGGTTGCAGTGTAATAAACATATTACTCTTTCGATATCTTAAAGGAGCTATTCCAAAGGTCTTTTTGAAAAGATTGCTAAAATATTTTTGACTGTTAAACCCGTAATGATTCGCAAGGTAGAAGATTGATTTTCTTTCACTCTTAATTGCAATTGCAGCAAGTGATAATCTCCTTCTATTAATATAATCATTTAAACTTAAACCCACATATTTATTAAACATCCTACTTATATAAGGATTCGAATAGTGAAGTTGTTCAGATAATATTGCTAGCGATAAATCTTCACAGATATTGTCTTCAATATATTCTAATATTCTATTAATTTCCTTCTTCATAATATTTCTCCTTCATGTTGATCAACACCAATATAATAAACTGAATCGGACTCTAAAAGGTACAAAATATTGTCCTAATTACATATCAAAATTATATCATATCTTATATAACTCCTAGAAAAAAGTTTGGATTTCTCCAAACTTTTTTAATACTATATCAATTAAAATTTATTTAATTACCATCTGTTATGTACTACTTCTGCTGAACCCAGTAAATCTTTCACTTGTAACTTTGTTCCATCATCTAATACTACATATCCATTAAACTTACCAAAGACTTGATGTTGATCACTTACAATCAAGATCAATGATATCTTATCGATTCTATCTAAAAATGGAGTAAATGTTAAATTGAATCGCTTATCGTTAGATACAATATCCCACTCTTTTAATAAGTCATATTTTTTATCTTTCTTTGGTATGATAAATTCAACTTGATCAAATTTGTGTGATTTACCATCATAAAAAATCATATTTTCAGTAGCATTGCTTAAATCACCAAATCCATATCCAATATTAAACCCAAACTGTTTGTCATTAATTTTTCCTGAAGCTGTTCCCCAAAACCAAGTGTTGTCGTAAGTCCATACTCCCCTACCCCAGTCTAAAACAGCATAAGCATCATTAAAAACAATTAACTCTTCTCCTAAATAAACAGTCCCGTCAGCTCTCATACAATTAATCTTTTGATTATAATAGAAAGCTTTTTTATTTTTAGAAAAAGGCGTTGCTATAACCATTGATTCATCTGGCTCATTTGTTAATACTATATTACATTTTAAAGACTTACCGTCTTTAAAAATTTCGATTTCACATGATATAATTCTGTTATCATGATCTTTAATAAATTCTAATGATACTTTTTTATCCTTGAATACAACATTACCTTCAAGTGTTGATTCTGGCATATTAAACTTTCCTAAAGTGAAAAGTTTAATATTGCTAAATGTTTCATAACTTTTATTTTTAAAATCTAATACTGTTACACTAACAAAACCTAAATAGCTATTATCAGCAACAGTAAACGCAATTCCAAAATCATCATTATTAATTAAATAATAATCCCATTCTTTAATTTTAAACTTACTTGCCTTAATATCTTTTCTTTTATAGTCCCAATACATCTTTTTAGCAAATCCAGGATTTGCTAAATGTCCTTTTTCATTTAAAAGTGGTTGAATATTTTTAATTTCATTTTGCATTATAATCCTCCTTGTATTGTAATTCAGTAATGGATATCTTAAATAATACTTACTATAAATGTAAATACGTATTTTGTTAACCAAACTTCAGGAAGTAAGTTGTTATTCCATACTTATCATACCTATCATATTTATCCTATAAATAGTGAATTGCTCAGTAAATTCAGTTATTTCACTCATACTAAATAACTCAAGTGCGTAAGCATGATATACCACTATATGACCATCACGTTCTTCTAATCCTAATCCAGCATATCCAAACACATCATCATCATCTAGATTATACTCTATGTAGTAAGTGCTAGAACACATGTTGTTCAAAGACTTTACTGAGCTAACAGCTACATATTCACTAGTATAATTATCCGGGTAAATGATATAATACTCCTCGTTCAAACAACTTTTACTTTCTTTGTACTCTCTAAAATATATCGTGTATTCATTTATTTTATAACCTGAATCAACGTAAATATATTTTTCACTACTACATCCTGATAATACCGATAGTAACACTACGGTTATTAAAATTAGAAAAAATCTATTCATTTTTTTCTCCCCTTGTTACTTATTTATATAATTAATTAACGATTCTTTTGCGATACCAAAATAATAACAAATATACTGGTATAATAATAAAATAAATGAAATTTATACTATGCATTAAATATCTAGTTGAAGACTCGTTTAAGAACATATCTAGTAAATACCAGCTTAGCATTGCAGTAAACAACACAATTAGTTTATTTCTTAAATTCTTAAATCTTAATTTATACTCGAATGCAATGATCATTCCGATAAATATAATTGGCGTTGATATAGCAATAATTATCCACATATTGTTTTCCCAATAACCTTGATTAGTCCTGAAAACTTCATAAATAGCTAAAGCTACAAAGTTGATAAACAAAACGACTAAACTATGAATAACTATATTGTAGTAATATGATTTGCTAGAATCAACTAATAGTACTTTGCTTCGATACATTGTTATAATAACTATTACTCCTGGAGAAATAATTATATACCCAATAATAAATAGTATATCTGGTGGTAAATCAATTGAGTTACTAAAAAATATGTAATTTAGCATATAAAATATTGTAGTAACTAGGATGTATCCAATTAATATAATCTTATTTTGATGAACGTAATCTTTTATCAAAATCTTCATTTTATATCTCCCCTACAATTTCTTAAAATAATTTCATGATACTTCTTTTTAATATCTGTTTCACTAAAGCTTATATATACCAACAGCTTAGTTTGATCAGTAATCCGGTAAAGTTTACTAATTTTATCCTGCTGTAACAAAAACTTGTTTTCTTTGTTAATCATTATCATTTTAGATGTATTTGCATTATTTTGATACTCAAATATTGGTTTTTCAAATGAAATTAAATGAATAATTGAGATGATATCATCACCGAAAACATTTACGATAGTTTTACTATCTTTAAAAATAGTCGATATGGTAACTGCTTCACTCCATTTTAAAATAATTCTTTGTTTTTCTAGTTGAATATATGTTTTTTTACTAACCCCAATCATGTTTGCCATTACTGTTTGAGATAAATTATATTCTAGTCTGATTTCCATAATCATTAAATGAATCGTTTTACAAAATTCTGATTTATTAATTTTAATCATCTCCAGTTATCTTTAGTGTAATTTTACACCTTTTGATTTAACTTGTCAATTATTAACTTAGTGTTGTTAGTCTAATTGTTAAGCTAAAATATATTTAGCCAATCAAAAACACTATGAGTGATTAATGCATAATTATTGTGATTAAAAGACATCAGTTTGAATTTATTAGTTGATAAGTGATAATTGTATTACATAATAATTGTGTTATAATTAAAGAGGAAAATAAAAAGGGAGATGTAAAAATGAAATTACAATGCCAAATATTCTTACCACCAAAAAAGAAGCATGAAATAGGCTATATTACTTTTGATAATAAGGGCATAGTCTTAGCAAAAAAGAATAAGTTTTTTGCTCTAGGTTTCGGATTGTTAGGGGCGATACTTACACCTGCAAAAGTTTTTCATAGTTTTCAGTGGAACGAAGTATCTACGATCGAAATGAAAAAATTTGGAATCAGTAAAAAAGCTTGTTATGTAACGCTTAAAGATGAAAGTGAGTATATCTTTAAATTACCTAAACCAGATCAAAATATTCCGTTATTACAAGATCAATTTGAAAAATCAAAATTACAACAGCATTATAATTAAAAGTATATTCTTCAATTTCAAATTGAAGAATATACTTTTTTTTTATTTTGTTACCTACAGTTCTTTCAAGAAATATCAAAAATATATTGTCATCCTTTTATAACTAAATTATCTTATGAGTCTTTTAGTCCAGATTTGGTTTAAAAGCAATATACTCCAGTCTTATTAGCTCATTTACAATCACATCAAGTATCTTCTGGAGACGTTTAATATTCAATACTCTGAAAAAATCATTTGGCGCTATGATAAGACCTTCTTCTTTCAATTCAAAATTTGAAATTCTTAGTAACTTTTTATTTGCATTCAAAAAAATCACGAGATTCTTATCATTGTCATTTTTTTGAAAATAAATTTCAATTCTTCTTACTATTCCATCTTGATACACTCTAACAAAATATTCTTTTTCATAACCTAAAGAGTATGTCTTGCCATATTCCCAATCTTTATCAGTGCCTAGTTGTTTATACAAAGTACTAACTAACATATTGATTTCCTCCAGTATTTTTGGGTATCCAGTTCATTCATAGTTAATTATTAAATCATCATAAACCACAAAGTGCGGATTGGAAGAAGCATATTTAAAAAATCTCCATAATTCATTTTGTTCATCAAAATAATCTTTACTTGTATCTATAATTACCTCTATTACAATATTTTCAGCGAAGCTTAATGAAATATCACCAACTTCATTAATGTTGATAAAAAGAAGTTCTCTATTCAAAATATCATTTGAATATTTTGCATTCTTTAATTCAAAATTTGATGGTGATGAATCATCTTTATTTGTAGATGACGTATAGTAATCGTTTCTAGTAAAAAGAATTTTTTTGTTTTTGATAAATCTAACAAAAGTTTGGCTATGAATACCATATTCATTCCCATTTTTTGTAAATTCTAAAACGATAAGATCGGCAACGTGTGTAATTCTAGTAATCTTTGATCCAATTAATACCGATAGATTATTTGCGATTTCTTCTTTTGGTTTTATTAATTTGTTAATCATCAAAATCCCCCTATTCAACATACTAATTTAGCTTTAATAATAATGCGTGAACTACACTAATCCAGATCAATTTGACATAGCAATATCAACTGCAATTTTATTTACAATATCTTTTACGCTTCTTCTTTCATTTAAGAAGCCGCTCCAAGCATCTTGATTAACAATGTCTGAGAAATACAGAATTTGTGAGAACTGTGTTTTTCTGAATTTAGAAACAGCAGCAAGTCCCGCACATTCCATTTCAACAGCAACTGCTCCTTCTTGTTTCCTAATTTCAATACGAGATTTTGTTTCTCTGTAAAATGCATCTGTTGTCCAAGTAATGCCCTCTTCAAAAAGGATATTCCTCTTTTGAAACTGATTTTTTACTTCTGTATTTAGTTCTTTATCAGTTTCGACATATAGTGATGGTTCCAGGTAATGATAAGATAATCCTTCATCTCTAATAGCTTTTGATACAAGCAATATATTCTTCTTGTCAAAGTTTCCAATTAGTCCACTACTACCACATGCAATGGTTTTTTTAACACCTAGTGCAATTAGTTCTTCTAATAGGCCACCAGCTGCAGCGCTACCAAGGGGTGCGTAAGCTAGTACTATTGAATCTTTATAAAGATACTGTTGAATTCTAAAAGAAGCTCCAATGAATTTAAATAACGGTTTAGCATCTTTCAATAACTCTTTATCGGGATGTCCATCAAACAACATAACTGCAGTATCAATATATTCAGGTAACTTATCACAATCGTTTAAAATAATGTCTGGACTAATAATCCCTTGTTCATCTAAACCTTTTGTTTCTAATATTGGAATCTTTTTCATAATACTCCCCCTATTTGTTGGAAACTCAAAACGATGCATCGTAATACTACTTCTTTTACTTATATTATATAGATGACAATTATGGATATCAACTAAATACTGGTAATTTTAGTTATGATTATTAATTATATCCATATTTCATATCTAGTGTGTAGCGTTTTGGTGAAACAAATAAAGCTTGTGAAGTTGCTCACAAGCTTTATTTAAATATTCTATTTTGTAGTAAACATTTTTTTATTACTTCTCCTTCAAAAAATGACAAACGCATAAAGCATTTGTCATTTTAATTGAATTTATTTTTTTATTAACCAATATTTACGCTTCATTCCATCCCCAGGCTCAAGAAAAATTGAAAAATCAAATCCTTTCTCAATTAGAAATTTGTGAGTATCATTATCTTCATCATTGTTCCCTGGAATTAAAATTATCATTCCACCTCTTTTGATAATTCGATACATTTCTTTAAATTCGTTTTCCAAAAAGTCTCCAAAGACATGTCCAGAGATAGTTACATCACAAAATTCATTAGGAAATGGTAATTCAGTCATTATCCCATCTACTACAAAAGTATTCGTATATCCCATATTTTTTATCTTCTCTTTTAAATACCTTCTTAAATTACCAACTGGTTCAACTGCATACAATGTTTTAGTATAAGGAATCACTTTAAATAGTTGTGACCCTGTACCACTACCAACATCAACGACTATTTTGTCTTTAAAATCAATCAGTGATAATAATTCCTTTTTATCCCACTTATTAAATGCTTGTTGATCATATGCATTAGGATCTGTAGCATAGACAATCCAGTCTACTAAGTTGCTACAAAATTCTTTCTCTAGTTCTTTAGTATATGGTGTATTTTTATACTTCTTTTCAATTTTATTAATCTCATCCCTTAAAGTTGGTGCTTTAAATTTCATATGCCAACTAATGTCAGGATACTTATTTAATAAAACTCCTAATTTTTCATGATCATGCCAGATTAATAACCACTTTAATTGTACTTCTTCAAATAACGTAATTACTTTAAAATCAAATTCACTTACATCTTTCCAATTTAACACTTATGTTCCTCCTTATTATCGTATCAATTCGATTAACAATAAGCTTTCAACATAACTCGAATCAAACTATGCTGAAATCACCATAGTAGTTTTCATCATATAAATCTCCTCCTTATTTTTTAACTATAAATGTAATAACAGATAGTTATTACATTCCTAATATTAACTCTTCAACTATATGTTTGTGGGTATTAACAATATCTAGATTAGATATTTTATCTATCTTAACCCATTTTAGTTCTAAAGATTCCTCACTACAAATCAAATGTGGTTTAGTTTTTAAAACAATTTCAAATACAGCAGATACTATTCTTATTACGTTTCCATCTGGATACTCCGCAATTCGACTAGGACATGAATATAATTTCACCAAATTAAGATCTGTGACTTTTGTATTGATTCCTGTTTCCTCTAGTATTTCTCTTATAGCACATTCTTCCAAAGATTCATTATCTTCCATTCCTCCACCAATTAATGACCACTGGTCACAATCTGCTCGAGATTCAAATAAGTATTGATCATTGTACTTTATGATAGCTGTTATCCCAATACTAGTAGGTAAATTTGGTGTTGGAGCATTATCATCGTTATAATAAAACTTTGCATTCATAATATCAACTCCTTAAGCTATTCATATTATTGATTTCTATTACACTAAAAAGTAGCGGTATACGTTTAAAATATCATTCAAATTTTCACAAAAGTGATGGTCTAAAATTAATTTGATAGTTAATTTGTATTTCATTAATTCAATTATTGTCTTTACACTTCATCATACTTCACCAATTCCAAAAGAAATTGTAAATCTAATTATGCAATCCCTTAAGTTTGGATATAAGATTCAAATCTCTAGTAAATATCACAAAGAAATCATTTATAAAACTTTGTTCTTCAGGTGATAATTCAACAAAGTTAATTTCGTCTTTGATAATTCCATTCATTATCATCAAAGAACTTTCAACTGCTTTTTGATAATTTAACGTAATGTCCATTCCAGCATGATAATCCAAATATAATTTCATATAATTTTTATGAATAGACTCGTCAGGTAAAGTATCTTGTAATATTGATGCTTCCTCATAATTCTCAGTAGAAATGTATGGAAATAAAAGCGAAGCCTTAATGTTCAAGACATCTTGTTTATCATATGCCAAAGCCTTTTGATAATGGATTATCGCTTCTTCAAACTCACCTGTCATTTTGCATAAATACCCTAAGCTGTCAAGTGATAATATGTACTCGTTATTATCTTCACAATTATAAAAATCCTTTTGCGGATTTAATAACGCTTCTTCATGTGTAACCTCAAATGCATTAACCATACAATATAGTAAATCTTTTCCATCGTTTTCATTTTTAATACCCATTAGTAAGGACATTGTAGAATGGGCATATGAAGATACGTATAAAAGATTATATATCAACAAGTAATCAAAACTTTCAGTGTTATTCATTGCAAATGCAAGGTTGTCTACTAAGTTTCTTGATTCATAGTCTACCTCATTGGTTCTTTGTAATTCCATAATGATTTTAAAAGGTTCTTTAGGTAATTCAGTTAGTTTTACAACATTAAATCTTTCAAACAAATCATCTGCAATCTCTTTATACATTAGTAATTCGTCATCCATAAAGTCAAAACCATCATCTTTATCAAATAGATCAAAGCCTAGATTGTCGTATAAGTGTATCATTAAGAAAAATATATCATCTTTTTTACTCCACACTCTTAACGTTCTTAATACTTTCTCATAAAAATCCGAATTATCATAATCATCAATATGACAATCGTACGTTAACATAAATAAAGCTCCAACAATGTCATTTTCTTTAAAGCTTTTAAATTTTGTTATATGATTTTGGATTAAATACATTAAATAATCGTATACAGATGGTTCTTTATATCTTTTTGTCAAATCGGCAATTTTGTTATATTGTTTGATTAATTTTTTAATCATTATTTCTGATACATCAATTGAATTTTCCATTAATTCCCTCCTAATTCTACAATTACTAGTCTAAGATAATTTTTAATGTAGTTAACACATTCTGCATTTTTCATAGTAACAACATAAAATACGTTTTTAGTATTTTATGTTAACGAAATAATCCACTATCACATAAATGCCTTATTTTATTAAAGTAACATATCCATTATACCGTAGTGTAAGCATAATATATAATCCTAGTTATCATGTTCATCATAGATTTCGCCTACAATTTCCTCGATGATATCTTCTAGCGTTACTATACCTAGTACTTTATTAGATTCATCTGTTATAAAGGCTAGATGTTCTTTCCTTTGCTTCATATCTAATAAGAGTTTATTTATCTTTAATGTCTTTAATACAATATATGGTTCTCTAATAACATCTTTGATGTTAATATTAAAATCTTTTGTAAGATACATTTGATTTAATATATCTTTGATGATTACAATACCTTGGATATTATCATGTGAGTCTTTATATACTGGTATTCTAGAAAACTTTGATTTTATGACTTGTTCGATTGTTTTATCATTCATATCACTACTATTAATCCATACTACATCTTCCAAGGGTGTCATAATACTATCAACATTTAAATCATCAAAAAGAAATATTCTTTCTAACATTTCTTTTTCTTGTTCTTGGTATAATCCCTCAATATGTCCATAAACAATTAATTCCCTTATTTCTTTCTCTGTTACACTTTTATTGTTTTGATTAGATTTTACCCCTAACAACCGCACAACAGCTCTTGTCGAGATAGATAGCAGCCATACTATTGGTGCAAATGCTTTCATTACGACGTATATTATTGGAGCACTAAATAGTGCGATTTTTATTGATTTACTTAACGCTATTCTTTTCGGAACTAATTCTCCAAAAACAAGTGTAAAGAATGATAATAAAACGGTGATGATTATCATGGCGAGATTATTTGAAATATCAATCCCAATATCACTAAGGTAATCAACAAGATACACCGATAACTGTGATCCGGCAAAAGCACTACTTAAAAATCCCGAAAAAGTAATCGCTACTTGAATCGTACTAAGATACTTAGTCGAATCTTTGGTTACTTTTTCCAGTAGTTTACTATTCTTTGTGCCTTTTTGTTTTAATTGATACATTGTACTTGGTTTAATTGAAACCAAAGCCATCTCACTAGCAGCAAACAATGCGTTTATACCAGTTAGTACTACAATAATTAGTAAAATAGTTATCATAATATCCTCACCTCATATTTTTATTCTTCAATACTAGTTTATCACATCTAATACAAAAGGTACTCATCAATAATGAAAAGTACCTTAAAAGATATATTATGTGTTCTTTTGGGTTATTTGTGATATGGTCTTTGCAACACATTTAGTTGCAACATATTATCTATTATGATTATATATCATTTTAATCATGGCTGTAATTGAATTCATCAAATCAGAAAATAATATACCCTTTGCAAAATAATGACTATTTACATAACGATCCCATAATTGCTTTTGAATTTTATTATTTCTAATATTGTTTAATCCCTCTACTATAAAGTTGTATTCATATGACGTTTTTCGATAGTTAAATGTATTTTGAATTGCTTTTATTGTGTTTTCTATATCTAACTTGTCAAAAAAGATTTTACTAATAATGAATAGATCATAAAAATCTTTTGATCTACTACTAGTTATCCCTAATGAAACTACTGTTTGTAATTTTTTCAGCTAATATTGTTTCATATGGATATACATTAATATTTACTTTTTCGCTGTTTATCAAAGTTGTATAGCTGTGTTGTATTATATTTGGTGTTACAGGTCACTTACTGCAATATCAATACTTATTGGTTGTCTGATTCTTTCTAGTTTCGCTATTAATCTAATTCTTAACCCACTACCATCCTTTATTGGTTCAACAGTTTCTACATTATATTCAATTAAGTCACCAATTTTAATTTTTGTAATGGTAGTTATTATATCGAGTATGAATCTCTTACTTAAGTTTTCTTTTTGTAACAAGAAATCTAAATCGTTAGTTGTTCTTGTAACAATGCCTAAATCAATTGAAAGTAGATATCCGCCTTTTAGTACTAATTGATTGCAATATTCACTTTTAGATAGTCGTTTTAAAAACGAATCGAAAAAGTAATGATTTATAATTAGATTGCTTGTAACATTATATTCTTTCGCAAGGTGTTTTGCCTTATCAGACAAAGCTTGACTATTCATCATGCTAACACCTCAATCAAAGTAAACATTTCTGATTCTATTCCTATTTTTACGGAGTAACTCATCAGTTTTTTTACATCCTTATCAACTCTTCTAAAATATGACTGAAATGCTTTTTTAAATACTTCAGATTCAACTACTTGTTTACTAGCCACAAGGTCACATAGTGAACGTTCTTTATCATACACTATTATTGGATTTCCATTTGGACTTATTAGTTCAATTACTCCAAGTTGGTGAATATCTTTACTTACGTAATGTACAATTACGTTTTTATCAAAGCGATGAGCATTATATCCTTGATAAACAGTTACTTCAAGACGTGATGGAATATGGTCCGTAAGGCCGTGAAAATAAAGAGCATTAGAAAAAGAATAAATAGCTTTACTATTTCGATATTGAAAAATAAAGTATTCATCATAAACACCTTCATTTGTTACATAAACACCCCTACCGACTCTTTTTAGCATACTTCTATTTACCATATCCGTTAGGAACCAACTTGAGATATTTTTTTCTTTTGCCATTTTACTAGTTATATATCCTTTTTCTTTAACTATATGTTGCAGTAGTTCAATATTGCTCATAAAATCACTTCCTTTTGTGCTTTAATTATGTTCTTTTAAACGCACAATTACAAGATTAATAAAATATATTATCCTATTGTAATTCAATTTTGTTACTTAGTATCTTGTTAAAAACTAATCGGGCACGTAATAAAGCATTCGAACCCTAATACGATCGATAAAAAAAGACCAATATAATTGGTCTTTTATAATACAATATGTTTATGAAACATTATTAATTATGATTTGTTATTAAAGTATAATTTAATCCTTATTGAAAATGTCTTACTTTGTTTGCTTCAAGTAATTTATTTAATGTTTCTTCAGGATTTTTAACTTTACTAGCGAAGATCATAGCTGCGATAATATAAGGTTTGTATGAAGCTTCTTTGTATGTATCAACTCTGTATTTTTCAAATACAGAAGCTGAAACTTCACCATGTTCGCAAGATATGTCAGTAATATCTGCTGGTAAACAGTGCATGTATAAAGCTTTTCCTTCTTTAGTTAAAGTCATTTTTTCTTCAGTACATTCCCAATCCATATGTTTTCCATTTTGAGCAAGAAGGTCTTGTTCTAAAGCTTTGATACCATCAAAATCTCTATTCCCATAAAGCTCTGTTCTTTTTTCCATTGCTTTAAATGGCGCCCAAGATTTTGGATAAACGATATCAGCATCTTTGAATGCTTCTTCCATTGAGTTTGTTTTAGTAAATGATCCACCAGAGATTTTAGCATTCTCTAATGCAACATTTTCTACTTCTTCCATTACTTCATATCCTTCAGGATGAGCTAATACAACGTCCATACCGAATCTTGTCATTAAACCAATTATACCTTGAGGTACTGATAATGGTTTTCCGTATGATGGAGAATAAGCCCAAGTCATCGCTATTTTTTTACCTTTTAGATTTTCAATTCCACCAAATTTTTCAATTAAATGAGCCATATCGCTCATTGATTGAGTTGGATGATCAATATCACATTGTAAATTCACTAATGTTGGTCTTTGTTCTAGCACACCGTCTATATTTCCTTCTTTAACACTTTTTGAAACTTCTCTCATATATGTATTACCTTTACCGATATACATATCATCTCTTATACCGATAACATCAGCCATAAATGAAATCATGTTTGCAGTTTCTCTTACAGTTTCACCATGTGCAACTTGTGATTTACCTTCATCTAAATCTTGAACTTCTAATCCTAACAAGTTACAAGCACTTGTGAATGAAAATCTAGTTCTAGTTGAATTATCTCTAAATAAAGATATTCCTAATCCTGAATCAAAGATTTTACTTGATATGTTTTCTTCTCTCATTTTTCTTAAGATCGAAGCAATTTTATATACAGATTTTAATTCATCTTCAGTTTTCTCCCATGTTAATAAGAAATCATCGTTGAACATTTTTGAATGATCTAATTTTCCTAATTCATCGATCATTGTTTGGATGTCTTTTTTCATTTTATATATCTCCTTGTTATTTTATTTTGGAATAAGTATTATGCTTTTTTTACTGCATCATTGAATGCAATAATTAATTTATCTAGTTCTTTTAATTTTTTAGGAATATTTGTCCAGTAATCTTCACTATACCATTGTTCAGTTATCTCTTCGTATGATTTCCCTTGTTGTTCAACCCAAGTATAATATTTTAAGTTATGAACAGCTTTTCTTTCGCGATAGTTTAATTCTTTAAAATATTCAGTATTTATTCCTTGTAAATATTGGTGATATACTCTGAATGCTTCAAGCGCAGTGAATTCTCCGTGGATTTCAGTCATTTCAAGTAATCTTGATTGATATAAATCCATTGAATCTGTTAATACTGTAATGATGACGTCGTCTTCTGTCATTTCAAAATATTTAGCCGTTTTAATAGCTGAAGCGATGTTTGCAGCTCCTGAGATTCCAGCCCATTGTAATTTTTCAATTACTTCGTCACTTACACCTTGAGATTTTAAAAGTTTCTTTCCTTCAGGTTCATTGAATAAACGAATCATGTTCATAGGTATTTCATCATCTATTGCAACAACAGCATCAGTGTTTTTAACGTTATGTACCCAAGGAATGTGTTTGTCACCAATTCCTTCGATTCTGTGTTCACCGAAACCATTCATATAAATAGTTGGACATTGAAGTGCTTCAGATGCAACAATTTTTGATGTTGGCCATATTGTTTTTAAATAATCTCCAGCAGCAAGTGTACCACCAGAACCTGTAGCTGAAACATAAGCTTTAAAGTTCCCGCCAACTTCATTTAATATATCTTCCATGTATGCACCTGTAATATCATAATGCCATAGGTAGTTACCAAACTCATCAAATTGGTTGAAAATCATTAAATCTTCTCCAGAGTTTCTTAATTCCCAACATTTATCGAATATTTCTTTAACATTTGATTCTGTACCCGGTGTAGCTATTGTTTCTCCAGCAACGTCTTCTAACCATTCAAATCTTTCTTTAGACATACCTTCAGGTAAAATAGCTATTGATTCACATCCAAGTAAAGCAGAGTCATATGCTCCACCTCGACAGTAGTTACCAGTTGATGGCCAAACTGCTTTAGTTGTTGTTGGATCAAATTGTCCAGTAACTAGTCTTGGAGCTAAACATGAAACAGCAGCTCCAACTTTATGTGATCCAGTTGGAAAGTATTTACCACTTATTACAACAATTTTAGCGTCAACACCTGTTACTTCTTTAGGTAATACCATGTAATTACCTTTTCCAAATAATCCACCTGTATCCTTAGCTTCATTATGCCAGTTGATACGGAATAAATTTAATGGGTTTAAATCAGTTAATCCAACAGTTTTAAGTCCTTCTTTTATTTCATCTGGAATTAAATCTGGGTTTTTCATTTGAGCGTACGTTGGAATAATGAATCCCTTTTCTTTTGCTCTTCCAATTGCATTTGCTAATTTCTTTTTATTAATTGTTAAATCGATTAAATCAAACTTACTCATTTGTTATCCTTCTTTCTTTTAATAGTTTAGTTTTTTTAAAATTATTTCATGTGATTGTAAATTGTATATTTTGATATCCCAAAAACTTCTGCTACTTTATCTCCTGCTTTTTTGATTAAAAAAGCTCCACACTCATCTAAAAACTTAATTGCGACAGACTTTTCCTTATAATTCATTTCATCTATTGGTTTTCCAACTTTTTCAACCGATTGAAAAATCAATCGATCTAACATATCATTTACATCAACTGGGAAGCCAGCGATTTGTTCTTCCTTTTCATGAGCAACAAGTTGATTTATTGCTTCTTGTGTTCTGATTAAATGAGAAATATCAAAATTAATTGAAAGGATATATCTTAATTTATCATTGTCATTGTCATTAAAAAAGAGCGAACTGCACTTTATATGTTTTCCTCCATCATTAATTATGTAATTCAATTTATCTGGAGGGTGAGTATCAGTGTGATTAAATGCATCCAAAACAAGAGCTGAAGCACCATCACCTAGTTTCCTATTTGATACATGTCCATTCTTAATATATGCAATTGTATTACCAAGTTCATGATTAAGATCATGGACAACTACTTCACAGTTTTCACCGAAAGTTGTTGCAATAGCATCACTCATCCGAGTTAAAACATTAAATATTTCACTCATAATAAATTTCTCCTTATCTATCTATCTATTATTATCTAATATTTTAAGTGAAATGTCAATTTTTTTGTATTTTATTTTCATATTTACAAATTTTTTGTATTTAATTTATTGCGATTATTTCAAATTTTATAAGAATTAATATCTAATTCCTTAGTAATGATGCTAATAATACTCACTCATTATCTTAGTATGAAAAAGATGCTAATAAACACATGTAACGTTTTATGTGTACTAACATCCTCTCAATTCACTCGTTGTTTAATATTAAGTTGCAACGTAATATTAATTATTTATCAAATGTACTTTTATTCTTGGTGAATACATCTTCAACTTATTATTGTTGATTATTCAGAAGTTTCCGGATCTTTTTGTTCGTCAGGTAAAAATGTTTGCATAAGAACTCCGATAATTAAAGGTAACATTAAACCAGTTAACTGGAATGATACATCTCCAGTTTTAAATACATCAATACCAACAAACATGTACGAGTACGAAGGTATTAACGTTACTGCTGTTCCTAGTAAAATCATTGTAGAAATGATAAGTAAGTTCTTTTGATTGTTAAAATCAATATTTGAATTAAGTAATACTTTTAATCCATTAAGGAATATAAAACTATATAGTAATAAACTTAGTCCCCCAAATACTGCAGTTGGAATATAAGCAAGTAATGTTAACAATGGTGTAAATGCAATAATTATTGCTAATACTGCTGCTCCACCAACTACATATTTACTTGATACTTTTGAAATTGAAATAGATGCAGTACTTTCACCATACGTTGTTACTGGTGTAGAACCTAGTAATCCAGCAGCAAGTGTTGCAAGCCCTTGTGCTTGTAAAGTTTTATCTAGTCCTGGATCTTGTAATAAATCTCTTTTAACAATTGCACTTAATACTGTATGGTCACCAATATGTTCTGCCATAGAAACAAATGCAATTATGATAAA
>JASFZA010000120.1:0-15561 GCA_045046715.1 Candidatus Izemoplasma sp. | reverse complement strand
GCTTCATCGTATGTTACGGTAAATACTTTTGCTAAGTACTGTTCCATCTCAATTGCTAATTCTTTATGATACTTTTTAATTAAAGGTAATATCGCAATTTTATATGGAGCTAAATGTGGAGCAAGTTTTAAATTGATACGGTCTTCCCCATCTCCTAAATCTTCAACAGTATAAGCGTCGCTTAATACTGCTAAGAATAGACGTTCTACTCCTAGTGAAGGTTCAATAACGTAAGGCAAGTATTTTTCGTTAGTTTCTGGGTCTAAATATAGTAACGATTGCTTTGAATGCGTTTGATGTTGATTTAAATCATAATCAGTTCGTGAGGCGATACCCCATAACTCATCAAATCCCCAAGCAAAATTATATTCAATATCAGTTGTCGCATTAGAATAATGTGACAATTGTTCGACATCATGCTCTCTTAATTTAATATCTTCTGCTTTTAATCCTAAAGAAAGTAAGAAGTCATATGAATATTGTTTGAAGTACTCATACCATTCCATCTCAGTTCCAGGTTTACAGAAAAACTCTAATTCCATTTGTTCAAATTCTCTAGTTCTAAAGATAAAGTTTCCTGGTGTAATTTCATTACGGAAACTTTTACCAATTTGGGCAATTCCAAATGGAACTTTTTTACGTGATGATCTTTGAACATTTTTAAAGTTCAAGAAAATACCTTGAGCCGTTTCAGGGCGTAAGTATAAATCGTTATTTTCAGTTGATATAACACCTTGACTTGTTTTAAACATTAAATTAAATTGACGGATTTCTGTATAATCAAGCTCACCACAGTTTGGACAAACAATTTTTTCATCTTTAATATAATCCATCATTTTTTCATTGCTCCAGCCATCAGCAATAATTTCTTTTGAATAATTTTCAATTAGTTTATCAGCACGATGTCTTGTATTACATTTTTTACAATCCGTTAATGGATCACTAAATCCACCAATATGTCCACTTGCTTCCCAAACTTTAGGGTTTAAAAGTATTGAAGAATCAAGACCAATAATAAGACTGTTTTCTTGAACGAATTTCTTCCACCAAGCTTGTTTTAAATTATTTTTAAGTTCTACACCAAGCGATCCATAATCCCATGTATTAGCAAGGCCACCATAAATTTCACTTCCCTGAAATACAAAACCATAGTTCTTCGCGTAGTTGACTAAATCTTCCATTTTTATTTTGCTCATTGTAATTCCTCCTAGTTCTAAAAAAAGTACATAATTATGCAGTATATATTATATCATAAATTACAAAAAAAAGAGACAAGCTCTTTTAGTATTTTTGTAATTGCTTGATAATTCTTAATGATTTTGATCGATAACTTACGTATTGATCGTAAAATTGATTAATTATTTGTCGAATTTTTACTCGAGCAAATTTATCTATTTCAATATTATAATACTCATCAATATCGATATAATATAATTTTTTAATTATATTATATGTTTGTGCATTAAACCGTTCTTGATGGGTATCTAAATGTTCACTGCAAACAAGACCACCATAATCAATACTAAATACCAAATTGTCTGTCTTTGAACAAATACTACATGCTTTAAAGTTTAATCCATTGCCAAGGAAATGGAGTAACTTTAACTCAAAGATAAAGGTAAGTATTTCTGGATCAATTAAAGCTTCAAATAACGTTAATAATCGAATTACGAAATTATACATCTTGTGATGATCTAAATCATCAGAAATCGTATTTTTAACTAACTCGAACATATGATTTACGTAAGCATAACAAATTAAATCACTTTTAATTGCTTCATAGTTTTTAAGAAGTTCAGCTTCTTTTAATGATGGAAATGCTGATTTAGTATGAGTGTATTTTATTTTATTACAAGGCTGACTTAAAAAGCGATTGAGGTTGTTCATCTTTTTAACAGAATGAGCAATCATTGAATGATTGCCATCTTTTGTATATAGATAAAGAATCTTTGATGCATCTTTATAGTCAATACTCTTTAAAACAATACCTTCAACATATTCCATACCGACACCTCTTATTCTTTATAACCAAAGTTTTTTAAATAGAAGTCTTTATTTCGCCAATCTTTTTCTACTTTACAGTATAGATCTAGATATATTTTACTACCCAGAAGATTTAAGATGTCTTTTCTAGCTCGTACACCAATTTCTTTAATCATTGAACCACCCTTACCAATAATGATCCCTTTTTGGGATGGACGTTCAACAATGATTGATGCATGAATATCAATTAAATTAACATTTTTATCATTGTTTTTCATTGAATCAATAACAATCATTACACTGTGTGGAACTTCTTCTTTAGTAAGCTGTAATACTTTTTCGCGGATAAGTTCACTAATAATAAATTTATCCGGATGATCAGTAATTTGATGATCAGGATAATACTTCGGACCTTCACTTAATTCATTTTTTATATCTTCAATTAATAGATTAACATTGTCACCACGTAAAGCCGAGATAGTAAATACACCTCTAAAGTTGAAACTAGCTTTGTACGTATCAATATTTTCTTTTAACCTAACGATATCTTCGATTACATCAACTTTATTAACAATTAAAAATACTGGAACTCTAACAGCTTTTAGCTTTTTAATAATGTAACGATCACCATCATCCAATTTCTCAGTTGAGTCAATCATAAACATAATTAAATCAACACTTTTTAAAGTGTTGATTGCAGCTTTAGTCATAAATTCACCAAGCTTGTGTTTTGCTTTATGGATACCTGGAGTATCAATAAAAACAACTTGTGATTCATCATCGTTATAAATTCCAGAAATATTATTTCTCGTTGTTTGTGGTTTGTTTGATGTAATGGTAACTTTTTGGCCTAACACTTTATTTAAGAATGTTGATTTTCCGACATTAGGACGACCAATTATCGTAACAAAACCAGATCTAAACATTATAAATCATCCTCAGTAAAGGCAAATGGTAATAGTTCTTTGTTAGTTACAGTTTTAACTTTACCATGGCGATTAGTCATGTGAACTAATGCATCTTCAGGCATTAACTCTCTCATTACTTGGCGACAAGCACCACATGGACTAATAAATTCTTCTTGTTCTGTTGTTATTAGTATTTCAACGATATCTTCTTTGCGGTAACCTTTTGTATAGGCTGTAAATAACGCTGTTCTTTCAGCGCAATTTGTTAATCCAAAAGATGCATTTTCAACATTAACACCAGTAATTATTTCACCATTTTTAAGTTTTAATGCTGCTGCTACTTTAAAGTTTGAATACTTTGCAAAAGAATTTTGCAATACCTTTGTTGCTTCATCATATAATTTATTCATCTTTACACCTACCTATATAGTTTAGCTTTATTCAAAATATGATTTTGAATATCTGTCATTTCTTTATCTTCATCATCAGTTTGATGATCATAACCAATTGTATGTAGTAAGCCATGAACTGCAAGAAATGCAAGTTCGCGGTTAAAACTATGTTCATACTCTGTTGCTTGTTCTTTAACTTTATCCATCGAAATAATAACGTCTCCTAAGTTGCCAAAAGTCCCATCAGGAAAAGTTAAAACATCAGTTGCTTTGTCAATGTTTCTGTAGTTCTTATTATAGTCTTTGATAGCATTATTATCAACTAAAATGACATTGATTGAATCATTGTTTTTTAGTTCTTGAATTACCCATGCTTTTTTATATACTTTTTCCAGTATATCCTGATAATTTTCTTGATCATATTTATTTATTAGATTTAGTTTCATTTTTTTATACCTCACTAGTGCTTTTTGAACGAATAGATGTCAAATAACATCAATTTGTTCAAAAGCTATATTTTATATAAATTGAAATTCTATAAGGAATTTTTGGTATATCTAAACAATTATTTTTAATGAAATACTTGCTAACTCAATTCCAAAATTAAGAAACAACACTTTTAAATCTTTGGTTAATCTTTTACTGATTTTTTCGATATCTGTTTCAATATCAATAAAAAACATTTTACTAGTTTTACTTTCTAATTTTTCAGCTACCAAATTAGAAATTGCTTGCATTGGATTATTCACTCCGTAAACACAAAGTTTTGGGGTAACTACTTTAAAGTCCATGACCGGAATTACCGAGACTACTTTATTATCTTGAGTTGTTAAATCTAATGTACTTAAAACTATTTTTTGTGGTTCGATATTAACTATTTTCTTTAATTTATCTAACCCAGGTATGATTAAATTGAATCCTGGCTTGATTTCTTTGGAGAAAACACCAAACCGTTCAACAATCCCAACACGGCCTTCTTGAATAACTTTAATTGCAAATGTGAAATACAAAAACGTTACTCCTATCACTACATAAACAACAATCATCTTTATTCCTCCCTTGGACTTATACTTAAGTAATTATACCATAAATCATTCTTAGAAGAAAAAAATAACGGTGAAATCACCGTTATTTAGAATTTATCTACCTTTTTGTTTGTTAGCTTTTTGTTTTAGTTTTTTTGAAACACTTGGTTTCAAATAATATTCACGTTTACGAGCTTCTTGTAGGGTACCCGAACGTGAAACATCGCGCTTAAATCTTCTTAAAGCGTCTTCGATTGATTCATTTTCTCTAACTACAGTTTTTGCCATGAGGTTTCCCTCCTTCCGCTTCATAATTTTCCTTTTTCATTATAACCAATAAAATACCAAAAGTAAAGCTATTTATTTAAATCACTATCCCCTTTAGTATAGTCATTGCTATGCTATTGTGAATATGGTAAAATATTACTACGATGGGAAGTGATTAAATGAGTGTTGATACTATTATAACATGGATTACTGATAATTTATATATCGCTATTGCAATAGGTGTTGTTTCACTCTTTATATTGGTAAGAATGTGGCATTCAGTAAGGTTACATTTAGGAAATAAAAAGTATGTTAAGAAGTCAGTTAAACTAAGAAAGAAAAAATTTAATGGTGTTAGACTTGTTGATAAGATTAAGAAAAAACGCAAGAAGAATACTAACACATTTAAAAAGTTATCTTATCGTGGTAAAAAATTAACTAAAAAATATCTTAATTATAAATCTGAAGAACTTCCAATAGTAACTAAGTATTCGTATGGTAAACTTCTTAAAAGATCTCGCGATAAACTGCAAATTATTGTTAGAAATGAACGAAAAGTGGTAATGAAACTAAAACTTAAAAGAAGTTATAAAGAGCTAGTTAAGCTCTCAAATAAATATGAATGTCTTGATGAATTGTTACTATTCCTTCATGAATTACCATTACACATTATCGAACAGCAAGATTATGAAGTATATGTGAATATTCATGAAATAAGTATCAGTTATACAATAAAGTAAAAATAGTGCGCAAGCACTATTTTTTTATTTGACCAAGTGAATCTTGATACTTAACATTAACAATGTCAACAAATACTAGTTTATTAGTTAATTTAACGTCTTTAGGCACTTTTAGCTTAATATAAGTACTAGAATGACCATACGAGTATAAATCGTCACACGACTCAAATATAACTGATTGCGTGACATTAACTGAATCATTAATAAACTTAGTAGCAAGTTCTTCATTTAGTGTAAGTAATTTGTTTACTCTAACAGATTTAACTGTTCCGTTAATTTGGTTTTTCATTAATGCTGCTGCTGTTCCGTTTCTTTTTGAGAAGGGAAAGACATGTAGTTCTGAAAATTCCATTTCTTTTATGAAATTATACATTTCTTCAAACTGTTCTTCTGTTTCACCGGGGAAACCAACAATAACGTCTGTGGTAATTGCGATACCTGGAATTAGTTTTCTGATATATGCAAGTTTTGTTCTAAACTCTTCTAATGTATAGTGTCGATGCATTAATTTTAAGATTTCTTCACTACCACTTTGAAGTGGTAAGTGAAGTTGTTTAGCGAACTTTTTGTTTGTTTTATATAATTGTAATATTTCTTCAGTTATTTCATTCATTTCAATTGATGATAATCTAATTCTTTTTAATCCTTTTATTGCTGCTAAATCTTTTAGTAAATTATATAAACTATTGTTCTCAAGGTCGAAACCATAACCACCTGTGTGAATTCCAGTAAGTACTATTTCTAAGTATCCGTTTTTAACAAGTTCTTTTGCTTCGTCTAAAATACTTATACTTTTTCTACTTCTTACCCTTCCTCTAGCAAAAGGAATAATACAGTATGTACAAAAATGATTACAACCATCTTGGATTTTTAAAAAAGCTCTTGTGTTTTCTGTGAAGTGAGTTACATTAACTTCATCAAATTTTAAATATCTTGAGACGTCAATTACTTCCTTAATTTTAATTCTTTCACTTTTCACTTTTTGAACTAGATCAAATAGTCGTTCACGATGCGTTGTACCAATGATAATATCAACACCATCAATCTTAGAGATTTCTTCTTCTGCAACTTGACTATAACAACCCATGACAGCAATTACTGCTTCTGGGTTCTTTTTAATTAGTTTTCTGATAATCTTTCTACTTTTGGCAGATGCTTGATTTGTTACTGTACAAGTATTAATAATATACACATCAGCAAATTCACGGTAAGATACTCTCAAATATCCATTGTCAGTGAATGTTTTTGAGATTGATTCTGTTTCATATGTGTTTACTTTGCATCCTAGAGTGTAAAAAGCTATTTTCATATTGATCACCGAATAAATTATAACATATCATAAATTTTTGTAAAACAAAAAGGGAACCGATAATTAAACACCCTTACTTTGCGGTGTCTTCTTTATCGGTTCCAATTTTTTATATTTTAAATGCTTTTTTAAATTTTGTCCAAATTGTTGAGTTATCATCTAATTTTGTTTTCGATAATTGTTCAAATAGTTTTGTTTGGTTTCTATCTAATTTTGAAGGAGTCACTACTTTAATAATAACGTGTTGATCACCTTTACGTTTTGTTCTCACGTTAGGTGCACCTTTTCCTCTTAAACGGAATGTTGTACTTGACTGTGTTCCTGACGGAATTTTAAGTTTAACATCACCATAAGGTGTTGGAATTTTAATATGATCACCAAGAGCAGCTTGCGCTACGGTAATTGGTGCTTCAATAATAATATCATCACCATGACGTTCAAAGATTGTTTTATTACTCACTTCAAACATTATATATAAGTCTCCTGAAGGACCACCGTTATGACCTTTGTTTCCATATCCATCTAATCGGATTTGTTGGCCATTATCGATACCTTCTGGTACTTTTACTTCGATTTCTTTATTTGAAGTTACAATTCCTTCACCATAACAAGTATTACATTTTTTAGTTATTTTTTTACCAGTTCCATCACATGTCGGACAAGCTCTTTGTGATCTTGTTCTTCCAAAAAGTGATTGTTGTTCAACCGTTACAGTTCCACTTCCGTGGCACTGTGGACATGAAGTTATATCTTTTTTAGAATGTGCACCAGTTCCATGACACGTTGTACATTCTTTATGAACATTTACTTTAATTGTTTTTTTAGCGCCAAAGATTGATTCTTTAAACGATATAATCATTCTTCTTTGGATATCTGAACCTTTACGAGGACGGTTGGTATTTCTTACTTGTCCGCCACCACCAAAAAAACTAGAAAAAATATCATTAACGTCAAAATCGAAACCACCCATTCCAGCTCCGCCAAATCCTTGGCCGTTATTTGATTGATGTCCAAATCGATCATACTGAGCCTTTTTAGTTGAATCACTTAAAGTCTCGTATGCTTCTTGAACTTCTTTAAATTTCTCTTCTGCGTTATCTTCTGTTGAAACATCAGGATGATATTTCTTTGCTAAACCACGGTAGCTTTTCTTAATCTCTTGCGTGTCAGCACCTTTTTTTATACCTAAGACATCATAATAATCTCTCTTACTCATAACTTCACCTCTATTTAAAGTGATATGAAGCAGGTAACTGCTTCATATCATATTAGTTTTTAGTCTACTTCTTCAAACTCTGCATCTACTACTGTATCATCTTGTACTGGTTCTTCTTCACTTGGTGCTTCAGCACTATTTGCTTGTTCTTCAGCTTGAGCTTGTTCGTAAGCTTTAGTAGCTAATTCTTGAGCAAGTTTTTCTAACGCTTCTTTTTTAGTTTTAATATCTTCAAAATCAGTTCCTTCTAACGCTTTTTTAAGTTGTTGAATTAAGTCGTTAGCTTCTGTTTTTTGTTCTTCAGTTACAGTTTCTTTTAAGTCTTCAAGTGCTTTGTTTGTTGCAAAGATCATTTGATCTGCTTCATTTCTTAAATCAGCAGTGTCTTTTAATAATTTATCTGCATCGGCATTTTCTTCTGCTTCTTTAATTAATTTTTCAATATCTTCATCTGATAACCCTGTATCATTTTGAATAACGATACTTTGGACTTTACCAGTTCCTAAGTCTTTTGCATGAACATTAACAATCCCATTTGCATCAATATCAAATTTAACTTCAATTTGAGGAATACCACGACGTGCTGGTGGAATATCCATTAATTGGAATCTTCCTAATGTTTTGTTTTGGTTAGCCATTGGACGTTCACCTTGTAATACGTGTAAGTCGACCGCTGGTTGATTATCTGCGGCTGTTGAAAATACTTGTGATTTAGATGTTGGAATAGTTGTATTTCTTTCGATTAATACCGTTAATACTCCACCTAAAGTTTCAATCCCTAGTGATAATGGTGTTACATCTAACAATAAGATATCTTTAACTTCACCACTTAATACTCCACCTTGAATTGCAGCACCCATTGCTACTACTTCATCAGGGTTAACTCCTTTATTAGGTTCTTTACCAAGTTCAGTTCTTACAGCGTCGATAACGGCAGGAATTCTTGTTGATCCCCCAACTAATAATACTTGATCAATATCATTTTTAGTTATTTTAGCATCTTTTAATGCACGTCTAAGTGGACCCATTGATTTAATAACTAAATCAGATGTAAGTTCATTAAACTTAGCACGTGTTAATGTCATTTCTAAATGGACAGGTCCTGATGCTCCTGCACTAATGAATGGTAATGAAATTTGTGTAGTTGTAATTCCTGATAATTCTTTTTTAGCTTTTTCAGCAGCATCTTTCAGACGTTGCATGGCCATTTTATCTTTTGATAAATCAACTGCTGTTTCTTTTTTGAATTCAGAAACTAAGTAATCCATAATTAGATGATCAAAGTCATCTCCACCAAGGCGGTTATCTCCAGCTGTTGATAATACTTCAAAAGTACCTTCAGCAAGTTCTAATATCGAAACATCAAATGTTCCTCCTCCAAGGTCGTATACTAATACTGTTTGTGTTTTATCTGTTTTATCAATACCGAATGCAAGTGCTGCTGCAGTTGGTTCATTGATAATACGTTTAACATCAAGTCCTGCAATTTTACCAGCATCTTTTGTTGCTTGTCTTTCAGCATCATTAAAGTAAGCAGGAACAGTAATTACTGCTTCTGTTACAGGATGTCCTAAGTAAGCTTCTGCTGTTTTCTTCATATTTTGAAGAATCATTGCTGAAATTTCTTGTGGTGTGTACTCTTTACCATTTACTTTTTCTTTATGGCTAGTTCCCATTTGTCTTTTAATTGAAGTTACTGTGTCAGGGTTTGTGATTACTTGTCTTTTTGCTACTTCCCCAACTTGAATTTCTCCATCTTTAAATGCAACAACACTTGGTGTTGTGCGTGCTCCTTCAAGATTAGCGATTACTTTAGCTTCTCCGCCTTCCATAACTGCTACACATGAATTTGTTGTTCCTAAATCAATACCTATAATTTTTCCCATTTTATTATCTCCTTTTTTATTCGCTTATTTTTACAATTGAAGGTCGAAGTAATCGATCCTTAAACATATACCCTTTTTGTAACACTTCAGTTACAATCCCTGGTTTTACGCCTTCAACTTTTTCAGTTGTAATTGCTTGATGATAGTTTGGATCATATTCTTTATTTAATGCATCAACTTCAACAGCTCCTTGATCTTTAAGCGTGTTATATAATTGATCTTCAATCATTTTAAATCCTTTTAAGAAGTTTTTACTAACTTCATCTTTAACTTCTTGTTTTAATGCTAAATCAAAGTGATCAAGAGGTGCTAGTAAAGCTTTACAAACATCCATACTAGAATACTTTCTTTCTCTGATTCTTTCTTCGTTTAAACGTTTTTTAAAATTTTCAAGTTCTGCTTGGTTTCTTAAAAATTTGTCTTTTAAGTTAATAACTTCTTTTTCAAGTTTTTCTTCTTTAGTTTCTTCAACAACATCGTCTTCAACTAATACTTGTTCAACTTCTTCTTCATTAAGAGGTTTTACTTGTTCCTCTACAGTTTTTTTCTTCGTCATGATGCCTCCTAATCTTTATAAAGCTTTGACATATGTGCTGCCAAGTACTTTATTAACGGAATAACTTTTTGATATTCCATCCTTGTTGGACCGACAATTGCAATTGTTCCTGTTTTATTATCACTTAAATCATAAGGAACCGAAATTACGGTACAGTCTTGCATTGCACTTATAGAATTCTCTTTACCGATTTTTATTGTTAAACCTTGGTTAGATGTATTTTCAACTAATTTAAAGATTTCGTTTTTCTCAAAGAAAGACAGTAAATCTCTAACGCGTTCAACATCGTGAAACTCAGGTTGATAAAGCATTTTGTTTTGTCCTGATAAGTAAAATTTACTTTGAGTAAATTTCGAAAAAGCATCTAAGAAAGTATCAATAATCGTTTGATTATAGATCATTAAATCTTTAATATTTTGTTTATTAATTTCATAATGAAGTTTCTCACTTACTTTTGCGATTGGACAGTCATAAAGTATTTCATTAAATATTTCAATAACACGCTTCATATCATCTATTAGTACTTCAGGTGGTAATGAAATTTGTTTACTTTCAACATGACCTAAATTAGTAATAATTAATAAGATGCATTGGTCTTCATATAACGGTACTATTTCAATCTTCTTTATTTTTGAGCCGTAAGCAGTTGAACCTAAAGCGATTGTTGTGTAATTTGTTAATTGGCTTAATAGATTCATTGCTTGCGCAATTGCTTCATCTCTTTTGATTTCTTTATTTTCAAATAAATCATCGATAATATTAAAGCTTGAATCATAACCATTATTGTTTTTTAAGATGTTTTCAACATAAAAGTGATATCCTTTATCACTTGGTATTCTCCCACTTGAAGTATGTGTTTTTTCAATATAACCCATTTCTTCTAAATCAGCCATTTCATTTCTGATTGTAGCTGGTGAAAAATTAAGAACTTTTGATAATGTTCTTGAACCAATCGGTTCAGCAGTTTTAACAAATTCTTCAACAATTAGTTTCATGATTTTTATTTGCCTTGTACTTAACATTACTTCACCTCCGTTGGCACTCTTACCTTAACTTTGCTAATACCATTATAACGCAAATTAATAGCAGTGTCAAGTATTGAGTGCTAATTTATTATTTTATAGAAAAAGGCGCTTTGTTAAGCGCCTTAATAATGCTATTTTAAATACTGATTACCAAACTTTTCGTTAATCATCGTTGTAAACTGTCCATGTCCGGGATAGATAATCGTATTATCTTTTAATAACTTAACCATCTTCGCTAAGCTTCGTGTAATATCTGCTTTACTACTTGTTGGCAAATCGTATCGGCCAATAGTTCCTTTAAATAAAGTATCACCACTAAAACAGAAGTTTTTATACGTAAAACAACTACTACCTCTTGTATGTCCTGGGGTATGAATCACTTTAATATCGTTATATTTTAATTTAAATACATCTTTATCAATATAGGTCTTAACGTTAGATTTTTTGTTTAATACAAACTTTGAGTACGTTGAAGAACTCAAATTCAGGTTTGGATCAAATAGAAAATCACGTTCTAATTCATGAATATACACATCAACATCAAAGTCTTCTAGAAACTTATTTAATGCATAAATATGATCAAAATGACCATGTGTTAGTAGTACAGCTTTTACTACTAGGTTTTTTTCTAATATGTATTCCTTTATATCATTGTAGTTTGTTCCTGGGTCAATAACATACGCTTCTTCTTTTTCATTAACTATATAACAGTTTTCTGTAAATTCATTTAATATTTCTTTTATCATATCTTATCAAACACCATTGAAGCAGCGCCATATATTCCAGCATCATTTCCTAAAGATGCGACGACTATTTTTGTTTCTTTTACTTGTGAAAAAGCAATATAGTTATATTTTTCTCTTATCTTATTGATTAAGAAGTCTCCAGCTTTTGAAACTCCACCACCAATAATAATTACTCCAGGATTAGTTATTACACTTAATATTTGCGCGGTATACGCTAAATAGTAACTTACGTCTTCAACAACACTTAAAGCAACTTCATCACCTTTACGGGCTGCATCAAAAATCATTTTTGTGCTAGGTTGATCAATACAATTTAAAACTGATTTATTTTCATAAACCTTTAGCTCATCACAAAACATTCTTTTCATTCCTGTTGCACTTGCAACAGTTTCTAAACAACCGTGATTACCACAGTTACATTTATATCCATCTTGATGAATCATCAGCATATGACCGATTTCTCCACCAGCACCATTAAATCCATTCACAATTTTACCATCAACAATAACCCCACCACCAACACCAGTTCCAATGGTAATCATTACAGAGTTTTTGAAATCTTTGGAACTGCCTTGCCAAGCTTCACCAAGAGCAGCTGCATTGGCATCGTTAATTGTAAAGATATTGTCATTATTAAATAAATCTTTTAATGTAGATTTTAAATCAGTAGTTTCCCACCCTAAGTTAATACATTCTATAACTACACCATTTATAACCGGTCCAGGTACACCAAATCCATAACCAATGATATCCTTTAAATCAATTGTGTTGTTACTAATTGAATGATAAATATCATTTACTATATTATTCCCATTATTACTAATATCAGTCGGAATTTCCCATTTATTAATTAGTGTTCCTGCAATACTAAATAACCCAATCTTTATTGATGTTCCACCAATATCAATTCCATATATATATTTCGACATTTTATCAACTCCTATTAAAAAAACTTCTTACTAAAAGAAGTTTTAATTTTAATTTATTTTTTCTCTTTATGCATAGTTTGTTTACCACATTTTGGACAAAACTTCATTGTTTCCATTCTTTCTGGATGAAGCTTTTTGTTTTTCCTTGTGTGATGATTTTCTTCTTTACACTCAGTACATCTTAAAGTAACTAACGCTCTCACAAAAATTCCTCCTAACAAAAAAATCTCGTAATTAATATATCATTGAATTAGTTAAATTGCAACACATTTGTGTATTTTTATTACTATTTAATGTATACTAATCTTGGTGATTAATATGATAATACGTGAGGAAACAACAAAGGTTTTAGTAAAAGGTGTCCAAATCGGTAATCAAAATAAAGTTGTTATTCAATCGATGACTTCAACTAAAACAAAAGATATTAAAGCAACTACCTTTCAAATTAATAGTTTAGCTACCTTAGGTAGCGAAATTGTTCGTTTAGCAATTCTTGATGTTGAAGATGCTAATGCTATTTTAGAAATCAAAAAAAACGTTTCAGTACCATTAGTTGCTGATATTCACTTTGACTATAAACTAGCGCTTTTAGCAATTGAAAATGGCATTGATAAAATAAGAATTAATCCAGGTAATATTGGCTCAATTGATAAAATAAAAGCAGTTGTTGATGCCTGCAATAAAAAAGGTATCCCCATAAGAATCGGTGTTAATGGTGGTTCTTTAGAAAAACACATCTTAGCAAAGTATAAAAAACCCTCCGCATTAGCGATGGTTGCAAGTGCAAAATACCATGTGGCTATCTTAGAAGACTTAGGTTTCACTAATATAATAATATCATTAAAATCTAGTAATATAAGAGAGACAGTTGAAGCATACCGTTTAGCTAGTAAAACATTCAAATATCCGCTCCATATTGGTATAACCGAAGCAGGAACATTGTTTGGTGGAACAATTAAAAGTTCAATAGGGCTCGGTATCCTCTTATATGAAGGTATCGGCGATACAATGCGTGTCAGTTTATCAACTGATCCATTAGAAGAAATTAAAGTAGCAAAAGAAATGTTAAGTGCACTTGATCTATATGATAAACCAAAAATCATTAGTTGTCCGACTTGCGGACGACTAAGTTACGATATGTTTCCAATCCTTGATAAGATTGAAGCATACTTAGAAACAATCGATGAAAACATTACTGTTGCCGTTATGGGTTGCGCTGTTAACGGTCCTGGTGAGGCACGAAGTGCTGATATCGGGGTTGCTGGCGGAAATGGTGAAGGATTAATCTTTGTTGAAGGCAAAATTGTTAAAAAAGTCAAAGAGGAAGAATTATATGACTCCTTAATAGTTGAAATAAATGAATACATTAAAAAACACAGAAATTAATCTGTGTTTTTTTCATAGATTGCTAAGAAACTTACTTCAATTCCAATAAGACTGAATTGATCTTCAGGAACATTATATTCAAGTGAATTAATAATGAATAACTGCTCTGAATTAAAAATTTCATCAAGGAACTGGATTACTTGATCAACATCAAGTGTTGTAAATGATACTTGAACTTCAACAATTATGAAGTTTTCTTGTAAATCAATAAATTCTGAATTTGGTGGGAATGTTACCGTCTCATCAACTTCAATATATCTTGAATATTCCGGAGCTGAATTGACTCCTACTTGTTCAAGTTTAGCATAAGTATAAAATATTAAGTCTGTTCGATCATACTCAGCAGGTATTTTTTCATACATTTGATATAAGTTATTTAATTGTTGATTTTTGTTTTCATCAACTAATGTCCCAATTTGTGCTATTTGAAGTTCAAGCGTAGTATTTGATGCTTCTACTGAATCAATACGATCGTTTACTGAATTGATTAATGAAACACGAACAAAGACTACAGCAAGAAAGATTACAGCAAATATTCCATAAAAGATAAAATCACTGGCTTTTCTACTCAGCATTATAATCAACTCCTAAAGTATAAGTAACCTCAGAGTAAATAGGATCACCTGTTTTTTTAGGATCGGTTAAGGTGCTGAATATTAACCAACTTAAATCTTGAAAACTATCATCTAAAGTAAAAAACGAATCATAATCATCTTTAATCTTAACTTTAACAATTAAGACATTTTCATCTAGGTTATAAACAAAACTAACACTTTCAGCTCCAGCAGGAATAGCAGCTATTTTATCATTAACTTCAGAAATATATTTATTAACATCCACTGTTAAATTTTCTGCATCGTATAAATTAGCTTGAAAATCTAATGTTTCAACATTAATGTCATACCCTCTTATTTCTTCATTAACTAAAATTAGCTCGTAATTTAAATCATTATTTATTCCATTTAATTCACTTAAATCATCACTTACATTACGGTAAGGTAAATAAATAAGAAAGTAAGTAAGTAGTACAGCAAATAATACTGTAAACAAGACATTAACATTAAATTGTCTTGTTCTTTTTAAATTAGGTAATAAATCAACGTAAACAAAGTCACTTCTCATTGCCGAACTTTTAGCGTAAACTTTACGATCAGCCATTATTACCACATTCCCTTCGTTTGAATCAGCGAAGC
>JASFZA010000119.1:0-5331 GCA_045046715.1 Candidatus Izemoplasma sp. | reverse complement strand
TATTTGATTAATCAAATAATTTATAATGATTTGTTAGAGTATCTAAAAAATAAACCACATCGACTAGATCACGTCATTGGTGTTAAGAATACAGCACTTAAACTCGGGAAGAAGTATAATCTTGATTTAACGAAGTTAGAAACTGCAAGTTACTTGCACGATATGACAAAATATCATACACTTAAACAAAATACTTTAATCATTAAAAAAAACTTTGAAAATAGTGAATATATTTTAAAGGAATTTAATGAAGAAATATTACATGCCTTTACCGCTAAAGCTTTAGCAGTAAATAAGTATAATATAACTGATGTTGATATTTTGAATCCAATACTAAACCATACGATTGGAAAAGCGAATATGAGCATTTACGAAAAAGTAATTTTTATAAGTGATTACACTGAACCAACAAGAACGTATGAATCATGTATTAAAGTAAGAAAGATTGTTGAAATATCAATTGATTTAGCTGTTTTTACAGCAATTGATGATTCAATCAAGTTTTATGAAAAATTAAACTCAAAAATACCACAAACAGCATATGCTGCACGTGAATTTTATAAAAACCTAACGGAGGTACAAAAATGAATAAACTTAAAGTAGTATTAGACGCACTAGAAGATGTAAACTTAACTGACATAATTGTATATGATATGAGAGAACGTTCACCATTCTTTGAATATTTTATAATATCAAGTGGGAGTTCATCAAGACAACTAAATGCAACGATGTCACATATTAAAGATGATTTCGCTAAAGCGGGACTTGATCATCCTGATGTTGAGGGTAAAGATAGTGATTCGTGGATTTTAATTGATGCTAAGGATATTGTTGTTAATGTCTTCACACAAGAATCAAGATCATATTATAATCTTGAAAAAATGTGGGCTGATGTTCCTACAATAAATATTGAAGATGTTAAATGATTTATAATTTATTATCAAACTACTATGATTCATTAATTGATCAATCATTATATGATAAGTATTATAAGTTGATAAGAAAATATAAGAAATCAGGAACAGTTATTGATCTTGGCGCTGGTACAGCTGTACTAAGTACTAGATTAGCAAAAAAAGGCTATACTGTAACAGCAACAGATATTTCAAAAGAAATGCTTGAGGTTGCTTATAATAATGCCGTAACAAGTAAAGTTCATATCAATTTCTATTTACATGATATTTTAGAACCGCTAAATAATTTCTATGACGTTGTAGTATTATCAATGGACGTCGTTAATTACTTAAAAACTGAAGATGAAGTTATCCAAGCATTCAAAAACATTGAGAATGCAATGAATAAAAAAAGCATCTTTATCTTTGATACCCTAAATATTAGATATGTTAAACATCTAATTGGGTACCACGAAGTAATATCGACTGATGAAGGAGATATTGAGTGGGACGTATCACAAACAAAGATAAAAAATAGTTTAACGCATAATTTAAAGTTAAATGGTGAATCAGAAACACACTATTTAAGAACTTTTTCATATGATACGTATAAAAGTTTCTTAAAAAAGAGTAATCTAAAAATAGTTACTTCAGTAAAACTTAAAGAACGAACAATTTATGTATGTAAGAAAAACCACTAATTCTATTAGTGGTTTTTTAGTAAAAAAATACTCTCATAAGTATTATTAAATGAGAGGTGATATTAATGGACAAGCTAAAAAATATTAAAAAAGAATACTTAATCGCGGTTGGGGTAGTTATCTTTATTATACTAATAATAGTTAGTAACTTAAGTGGGGCAGAAGAAACTGTTAACTTTGATCCAGAAGACCAAGAGATAGATGAAGTAGAAGAAGTATACTATATCTATATTGATATCAAAGGAGAAGTTAATAACCCAGGAGTATATAAAGTCAGTAGTGATTACCGTCTTTTTCAGGTTGTAAACTTAGCTGGTGGACTAACATCTAAAGCTGATACATTAGCGATAAACTTATCGCAAAAGATAAGAGATGAACTAGCTATCTATATTCCTTCAATTGATGATGAATATGCAAGCATTGTTGTTACAGATGTTAAAGAAGGATTAATTGATATCAACGGAGCAAATAAAGAACTTCTAGAAACATTACCAGGTATTGGTCCAGCAACTGCTGAAGCAATACTTGAGTACCGAAGTACTAATATATTTATTACTATAGAAGATATTATGAATGTTCCGGGGATTGGAGAAGCTACATATAATGATATTAAAGATAGTATCACTACTTAAAAATAACTTAATCTATTATGTATTATTTATCCTTGTTCTTTTACTAAGTATAAATAATTATGTATATCTTATAATCTTTATCCCATACATATATTTTCTCTTCAAAAATAAAAGAAATCATATTAAATACATCATTGCAGTTAGCATAATCCTTTGTGTTAGTTATTTCTTGCAATATAACCGTTCAATCACATTAAAAGAGGAGTATCAAGTTACAGTCATTAGTGATGTATCAACAAACAATTATACAAGTTTTACAGGTAAAATAAATAATAGATTAATTAAAGTAACAATTAAAGATGATATTGTTCTTGCTCCTGGTGATATATTAATTATAAGTGGAGAAGTAAAAACAATCGAATCACCAACAGTACCATATAGCTTTAACTACAAATTATATTTAAAGTCAAAACATATATATCAATCGATATACGTCGATGACTATGAAATAGTAGATAATAAATTTATTATCCAAAAGATACCGTATTTAATCGAAAAATATATCGATAAAAATATTCACTTTAGTGAAGAATACGTTAAGACTTTTATTATTGCTGATAAAGATGATTTTGAAGATGAGATAATTGATAATATAAATAATCTTGGAATATCACATCTATTTGCCGTGAGTGGAATGCATATTGGAATTATAGTTTTAGCGTTAAAAAAACTCCTAAATGAATTAAAAATATCAAACAAAAACAGTGATATTTTAATATCATTATTTTTAGTATTTTATATGGTCATTACATCATTCACACCAAGTGTTGTTCGAGCAAGTATGATGTTTATATTTTTACTAATAAATAAACGATATATGATAAAATTATCAACAGTAGATATCCTATCACTAATCTTCTTATTGCTAATAATCTATAACCCCTATTACATGTACTCGTTAGGATTTGTATTAAGCTTTATTGTGACATTTATTATCATCTTATCAAAAGATATTCTCGTTAAAAAAAGTAAAATAAATCAACTATTTCTAATAGCATTAGTTGCAAATTTAGCAACGATTCCATTAATAATGAATGTGAATTATGAAATAAATCTATTAAGCATATTTTATAATCTTTTCTATATATACTTTGTTACATTTTTAATATTACCATTATCATATCTAACATTTATTATTCCATTATTTGATAAAATATTCTATCAAATAATTATTCTATTTGAGTACTCAATTGAGATCTTTAGTAATATTGATTTACTTAAACTAAAGATGAGTTTTCATAATCCTTTATTACTAATTTTATACTATGTTTTTGTCTTCAAATTCTTCATTTCTTTAGAGGAAAAGAAACTCCAAATCAAGAATATAATACCGATAATTTTAGTGTTGTTTTTAACGTCAAATATTCAATATTTTAACCCAATAAAAAGTGTAACATTCATCGATGTTTACGGTGATGCTATCTTTATTAAAGATTCATATAATCAGTGTAATATTTTGATAGATACGGGTAATGTTGATGATTATGATTCGGTTGTTAATTACTTAAAAAATATGAATATAAAAAGGATTGACTACTTGATAATTTCACATATGCATAGCGATCATTATGGCGAGACAAATGACATAGTTAAATCTTTTGAAGTTGTTAATTTTATTACTAATAATAATCAAGTATGGGACACTGACCGTAATATAACATGTGGTAATATTGAAATCCAGATATACCCATTATTTGAAATTGACAAAAATGAGAATAATAATTCACTAATATTGAGTTTATATATTGCGGGTGAACATTATTTATTTACCGGTGATATTGAAGCTGAGACTGAAGAAAAATTCGCTTTAAAATATGATTTTGAGATTGACATTTTAAAGGTTGCTCACCACGGGAGCAACACATCATCATCACAAATATTTATCGAAACTTTTTCCCCAAAAGAAGCAGTGATTTCAGCGCATCGATTTAATACTTTTGGGCATCCAAGTATGCCAACTTTAGCGACACTCAATAGTTACGATATTACAGTCCATCAAACGAATCTCGAAGGGACGATAACTTTTAAATATATATTTGGTAAAAGGATTAAATATACTTACCCGCCATAACTTTGTATGCTATAATAAATGAGAGGTGTTTTATATGAATAAAAATATATATTTTTTACATGGTGCAGACCACTTTATAATTAAAACTAAAACTGATCAAATTGTTAAAAGCTATAATGTTGATCAGTTTAATACAACAACTTATGATGCCGAAGAATCAAATGTTGCTGATGCGATCAATGACGCATCAACAATTCCGTTTATGAGTGACTTAAAAATCATCATTATTAAGAGTGCATATTTTGTTAGTACATATAAACCAAAAAAAGAAATCAACCATAATTTAGATTTATTATCACGTTATTTAGCAAATCCTTTTGAAACTACTATTTTAATAATCAGTGCTCCTTATCCTAAACTTGATGAACGAAGAGCGATAACTAAAATTATTAAAAAGTATGCTGAAGTTACTCAATGTGAGCCAATGAAAGTAGAAGATTTACGAGGGTGGATAAATCGTCAACTTGGTAACAAAAATACAAGGATTGATCGTGACGCACTTGAAGAATTTATTAACCGTGTTGCTCACAACACAGCAGTCGCTGTAAACGAGATGAAAAAGCTCCTAGCTTATACAGAAGATATTGATCACGTTACACTAGAAATTATCAAACGCGTAATTACAAAAAGTATTGAAGACAATATTTTTGAAATATCGAATGCCATTCTTGCCGGGAACCGTTCAAAAGCATTAGATTCATATCACGACCTTGTTGAATACGGTGAAGACCCAATCGTTGTTCTTGGAATGCTTGTTAAAAAGTATCGTGAGATCCTCCAAGTTAAGTTACTGCAAAAAGAAGGTAAAGATAAAAATGGTATTGCCGACTACTATCATGTTTCAAGTGGCCGTGCTTACTATATGGTAAAAAATGCTGGAACAGTTAACGTTGATACAGTAATCCATCATCTTTCACGACTTGAAGAAACTGATGTGTCAATTAAAACAGGTCGAATTGATAAAAAGATTGGCCTTGAGTTGTTTATCTTAGGAACGTAAAAATTATATAAAAAAAACGGCTAAATTTAGCCGT
>JASFZA010000118.1:0-20690 GCA_045046715.1 Candidatus Izemoplasma sp. | reverse complement strand
GTGAATCTTTTGATTATCTCTAGCTTTGTCTCTTTACTGTATTTGGGTTTTCTTCCCATATAAAAATACCTCCAAAGTTCTACTATAATTAAGTACTTACAATCTTAGTGATTACTTTCTTTTTTATAGTGTCTACTTTAGAGGTATCATATCAAAGTGTCGTCTTTTTATGTATATTTTAATTTACAAATTTCATTATTTCCTGATGCATTTAAGATGATTTTAGCAGGTATACCTACAGCTGTTGAATAGTCAGGAACATCTTTAATAACTACAGCGTTGGCCCCAACTCTAGCGTAAGCTCCAACTTTAATATTGCCTAAAATTTTAGCTCCAGCAGAAATCATCGCCCCATTACAAACCGTTGGATGTCTTCTACCAGTAGAATCGTTTCCTGTCGCCCCAAGTGTAACACCATGATAAATCAGTACGTCATTACCAATCCGTGCTGTTTCGCCAATAACGACACCCATTCCATGATCGATAACTAAGTTTCTCCCAATCGTCGCACCTGGATGAATTTCAACTCCAGTACGTCTTCTTGCAATCGTGCTAATAACTCTCGCAATCATTCTTAATTTCATTTTCCATAATACATGAGTAACTCTATATGTCCAAACCGCATGCATACCAGAATATGTAAGTAAAATCTCAAGTGTATTTCTAGCTGCTGGATCTTTTCGTTTAATTGTTTTTATATCACTACGTAATCCCATAATTATGCACCTCGTTTCTACAATTATTATATATCATAATTATAAATAAATTAAATGATATACATAAAAAAATACAAGCCTAAGCTTGTATTTTTAAATTTCAGTACCTAAGACTAAGTCATCATCTTCATAAAGATAAATTCCCAGTGATTCTGCAATTTCGACATAAATATCTACAATGCTTACGTATTCATATTCTATTTGATCAAAGACACTTTTTAATGAACTATTAAGCATATCTTTAATATAATCAAAATCTTTTCTTTTTTCCATAATCATATTTTCAATACAAGTTTCAACTTCAATTAGTGATTCATCATTATACTCAACATCATTACTATCAAGATCACTTCTTACATCATTGATATAAAGTAAATATAACAACATTTCATTATACTCAACAAAATTTTCACATTTTGAGTCAAATAAAGTTTCAAAATATATTTTTAATATTTCAAATTGTGAATTAAGATAATTAAACCCAACTTGGAAGATGATTGTATGGTCTTCATCGAGATCACATTTATCACAAACCTTATCGTAAATATTCTCTAGTACTACATATATTGGTTCAAGTCTTTCGTATAAAATCGAACTATTTTCCTTAAATTTTTCTAATGTTTCAACATTCTCAAGTTTCCAGGCTGCATAGTCTCGAAACATGATATTATCATTAGCCAAGTGCGACATCCAACGTCATCATCACGGCAAACCCAATCATTGCTCCAATAGTAGCAATTTTTGTGGTCTCCATCATTTGGGATTCAGGAATTAGTTCTTCAATTACAACGTAAATCATTGCTCCAGCTGCAAAGCTTAAAGCGTAAGGTAAAATATTTCTCATAGTTAAAGCAAGTATTGCACCTACAACACCAGCGATAGGTTCAACCATCCCACTGAACTGTCCAATACTAAAAGCTTTTTTTCGACTCATACCTTCTCTTCTTAATGGCACACTTACTGCCATACCTTCGGGGAAGTTTTGAATACCGATACCAATAGCTAATGCAACCGCTGCACCAACCCCAGCACCAGGAATTCCAGCTGCCGCTGCACCAAATGCAACTCCGACTGCTAAACCTTCAGGGATATTATGAAGCGTAATTGCTAAAACAAGCAATATACTTCGATGCCAAGATGTTTCAACACCTTCAGCATGATTTGATAAAATATGTATGTGTGGCATAAATTTATCTACTACCAGTAAAAATAAACCGCCAGATAAGAATCCAATAACTGCCGGAACCCATGCAACCATACCAAGTTCCTCTGCAAGTGCAATACCAGGAGCCAATAAACTCCAAAATGAAGCTGCAATCATAACTCCAGCACTAAATCCTAACATACCGTTAAACATTTTTTTTGAGATTGTTTTAAAAGGGAATACCATAGCTGCACCTAGTGCAGTTACAAAATATGTAAATGTTGTTCCTAGTAAAGCTTGGATTACAGGATCAAGATCTAAAAACCAATCTACCATTGATTATTAAGCCTTGTTAGTTGAACCAAATAAAGTTATTTTCTCTCTTACAGTATTAGCAATAGCTAATGTTCCAGGAGCCAATAATTTTCTTGGATCAAATCCTTTTCCTTGTAAATCTTTTCCCTCTTCAACGTATTTTCTTGTTGCACTAGCAAATACTAATTGACATTCAGTATTTACATTAATCTTTGATACTCCTAATGAAATTGCTTCCTTAACCATTTCATCTGGAATTCCTGTACCACCATGTAATACCAGAGGCATATTCCCAGTAATAGCTTGAATTTCAGCTAATACATCAAGTCTTAATCCTTGCCAGTTTTCTGGATAAGGACCATGAATATTACCAATCCCAGCAGCAAGCATAGTTACTCCTAAATCAGCAATTAACTTACATTCTTTAGGATCTGCAACTTCACCAGTTCCAGTAATTCCGTCTTCTTCCCCACCAATACTACCAACTTCAGCTTCGACACTAACACCTTTAGCAAGTGCAAATGCAACAACATCTTTAGTTTTTTCAATATTTTCTTCAATATCAAGATGAGATCCATCAAACATAACACTACTGAATCCATCTACAATACATTGTTTAGCTCCTAAATAACTACCATGATCTAAATGAAGAGCTACCGGGATAGTGATATTTAATGAACTCATCATTCCCTCAACCATACCAACTACAGTTTTATAACCTGTCATATATTTAGCAGCACCCTCAGACACTCCTAATATAACTGGTGAATTTAACTCTTGTGCAGCTGTTAATACCGCTTTAGTCCACTCTAAATTGTTAATATTAAATTGCCCTACTGCATATCCTTCTTTTCTTGCTTTAATAAGCATATCTTTCGCTGATACTAAACCCATTTTTGTTCCTCCTAAATATTCAATAAATTCATAATTATTATACCTTAATCTGTTAGATAAGTAAACTAATCAACATACTAAAGATTTTTGAAAGTGCTTTCAAAAAAAACACTACATCGAATGTAGTGTTTTAAATATCTATTTTCCTGAAACAGCCAATGATTTTAAATGTAAACTCGGACTACCAATATAATTAAACCCAAATTTTAAATCATCACAAACTGATAATACATCATTTAATACATCAAGATAGTTTCCAGCAACAGTTATTAAAGCAACCGGACTTTCTATTTTCCCATCTTTAACTAAATAACCTTTTGCTTGTAAACTAAAATCACCACTGATAGCATTAGTTCCAGCATGTGTTCCATCTAATCCTGTAATAAATAAACCTTTTTTCATACCTTTAATAATATCTTCTTTTTTACTAGTTCCATTTTTAAAGTAGAAGTTTGTTGGTGCAATTCCGCGACCAAATGCATTACCTGTCGATTTAACATTATCTTTTTTTGCAGTTTTAAGGTTATGTAAGAATGTTGTAAGTTTACCGTTAGCTACGACTTCTTTATATTCAGTTTTTACACCTTCATCATCAAACGAACCACTTTTAACAGATTTCTTCATAAATGGATCATCAACAATTGTAACTTTGTCATTTCCAATTATTTTTCCTAATTTTCCTTTTAATAATGATACATCTTTTTGAACCATCTCAGCTGAGAACATCGAAACATATGCAGCAAGTAAAGATGCACTTGCTTCATTTTCTAATAAAATTTCATACTCCCCTGATTCACAAGCTGTAGCTCCTAAAAGCCCAACAGCTTTTTTAACTCCACCTTTAACAAGTGCATTTAAGTCATAATCGTTATAATCGTTTGATTGAATATATTCAATACCAGTACGTTGATCTTTACCATCACTCGCAATAATATAAACACCCATCATCCCATTATTAACTTCTTTTTGAAGTTTTAAACCTTTAGAATTTTGAAGAAGAACTTTTCTTGTTGATTCCCCGTAAAACGCTTGAACCATTTTTGCTCTTTCATCTTCTTTTAATGCTAATACTTCAAGTAATTTTGTATCAGCAATTTTTTTGTCATTTCCAACTTGTGAAATGTCTGGATTAAATAATCCTTCAACTTCAGTATATGATTTATCACCTTCATAGATAAACACTTCATCCTCAGATGAGATATATTTAGCACTATCAATAATACTACTAATAATAAACTCAATAACAGAATCATCAACTTGTTCAGTTGATACTGTTCCCATTTTACCGTTATAAATACCTTTAGCACTCAATGAAGCAGTATTAGCGATAGTATATTTTTCTACTTCACCTTTAAATACTTCAATTTCTAACTCTTCATCTTGAACGTAAAATATTTGAATGTCTTCAATTCCTGCTGCTTTTGCTTCCTTAAATAATTTATCAAAGTTCATTATTTTGCCGCCTTTCTTCCGCCGACAGTCATTGACGAAACTCTAATAGTAGGTTGTCCAACATCTGTTGGGATACTCCCTGATGCTGATCCACACATACCTTGTGCAGTTAGCAAGTTGTTACCAACCATATCAACATTAAGTAATGTTTCACTACCAGTTCCAACAAGTGTCGCACCTCTTACAGCTTCAGCTATTTTACCATCTCTAATTAAATAACCTTCACTAACAGAGAAGTTAAAATCTCCAGTCGCAGGATTTACAGAACCGCCACCCATCTTCTTAGCATATAACCCATATTTTGTAGCAGCAATAATTTCTTCATGTGTTGATTTACCATTATCAATATATGTATTCGTCATACGAGAAGTAGGAGCGAAACGATAAGACTCTCTACGTCCTGAATTTGTACACTCATCATTCATTCTTTTTGCATTTAACTTATCAATCATATAACTATTTAAAATACCATCTTTAATTAATACACGACGTTTTTGTAAGTTACCTTCATCGTCATAAGTAGCACTACCCCATGCATTAGCAATAGTACCATCATCAATAGCAGTAACTAATTCACTAGCAATCTTTTGTCCTTTTTTACCACTAAATACACTAGCACCCTTAGCAACTGATGTTGCTTCTAAACTATGCCCACATGCTTCATGGAAAATAACTCCACCAAATCCGTTATCAATAACTACATCCATTACGCCACTAGGACATTCATCAGCATGAAGCATAGCAATAGCTACTCGAGAAGATTCTCGTGCCGCATCTTCAACATTAATAACTTCTTCGTAAAATTCAAAACCATAAAATCCACCAGGACCATTAAATCCAGATTGTTTTGTTTTTTCATTAGCAGCAATAGAATTTATCGCAAGTCTTGTTCTAACTCTAACATCATGAACATAAACTCCCTCACTATTTGCTATCCAAACTTTTTGAACATAATCAGCATAATTAACAGCCACTTGCGATATTTCTTTGTCATATCCTCGAGCGGCTTTATCGGCTCTAATTAATAAATCAACTTTTTCATCAACGCTTACTGAATCAGGAAATCGTTTAATTTTATGAGTAGCACCAATTTTCAGTTCACCTAATTCAAATTTGATATTTTTAGATTCACCAGTAAAAGATTTAGCTAAATTACTCGCAAGAGCGACTAGTTCATCTTCATCTTTACTATTAGAGTAACCATAAACAGTGTTATAGCCTAACGCAACTCTCACTCCAACACCAAATGTTTTTGAATTATTTACAGATTCTACATTACTTGAAAGCATCCCTAAAGTAGATGCAAACTTGTCTTCAATAAACACTTCAGAAAAGTCAGCACCGCCAGTTAAAGCAGCATCAAGAATTTTTTTAATAAGACTTTTTTCTAACATAATATCCTCCTGTTTTTAAACTTTATACGCTAATTATAACATAATTAAATATATTTCAATAGCTATAAGATTACCCATAAAAAAACAGACGCAACCTTGCGTCTGTTTTACTAATTAATGCAAGAAACAATAAACTCTTTAAATAGTGGATGAGCCCTTTGTGGTCTTGATAAGAACTCAGGATGAAATTGCGTTGCAATAAAAAATTTATGTTTTGGTATTTCGATAATTTCGGCCAAGTTACTTTCGGGATTTACTCCTGAAATTATCAATCCGTGTTCCTCTAAAACCTTTTTATAATCATTATTGAATTCATAACGATGACGATGTCTTTCTTGAATAATATCTTTACCATACACATTAAACGCCAGTGTTCCTTTTTTTAGTTTACAATCGTATAATCCAAGTCGTAATGTCCCACCTAGGTTTATTCCTTCATATTGTTCCGGTAAATAATCAATTACATTATATGGTGTGTCAGGATTCATCTCCGTTGAATCTGCTCCTTCTAACCCACATACATTTCTCGAAAACTCTACTGTAGCTAATTGCATTCCAAGGCAAAGACCTAAAAATGGTATATTATTTACTCGAGCGTATTCAATAGCTAAAATTTTACCATCAACCGCTCGTTGGCCAAAACCACCAGGAATAAGAATCCCATCAACATCACCTAAATATGATTCGATATTTTCTTTAGTAATTTCCCCAGCACTAATCCATTTAATATTAACTTTTGCATAATGATGATAACCAGCATGAGCTAAAGCTTCACTTACACTCAAATATGCGTCTTGTAAAGATATATATTTTCCAACTAATGCAATTTTAACTTCTTTATTTAAACTTTTAATCCTTGTAACTAAACTTTCCCATTCGCTCATGTCACAAGGTCTGGTTTTTAGTTTGAAGTGATTACATACAATATCATCCATATGTTGATCTTTTAACTGAAAAGCAACTTCATATAAAATACTTGCGTCTTTTGCTTCAATTACTGCTTCCTTGTCAACATCACAAAAGAGTGCTATTTTTTCACGCATTGCGTTCGTGATTGTATGGCTTGTTCTTAAAACAATAATATCGGGACTAATCCCCAAACTTTTTAGTTCGCGAACACTATGTTGTGTTGGTTTTGTTTTTAATTCTTTTGCTGCACTTAAGTAAGGGACGAGTGTATTATGAATATATAACGTGTTTTCATATCCGAAATCTCTACGACACTGTCTTATCGCTTCAAGGAAAGGGAGTGATTCAATATCACCAACAGTACCACCGATTTCTGTAATGATAATATCTGCCTCTGATTCTAATGCAGCTTGGATTAACTTATCTTTAATCTCGTTCGTAATATGGGGAATAATTTGTATCGTCGCCCCTAGATATTCGCCTCGACGTTCTTTCTCAATAACATTACTATAAATTCTCCCCGTAGTAATATTACTATTTTGACTTAAATTCTCATCAATAAATCTTTCATAATGCCCTAAATCTAAATCTGTTTCTGCTCCATCATCAGTAACAAAAACTTCACCATGTTGATATGGTGACATAGTTCCTGGATCAATGTTTAAATAAGGATCGAACTTCTGCATAAATATTTTTAGACCACGATTCTTTAAAAGTCGTCCTAAAGAAGATGCAGTAATCCCTTTCCCTAAACTTGAAACAACCCCGCCTGTTACAAATATGTACTTTGTGTTTTTCATAATATACCTCCTGTAAAATATAAAAAAAGCTCTCCATATTTGGAGAGCCTCTAATTAGTGAGCCCACTAAAAGTATATCAAAACATTATTTGATAAGCAATGAAAAGTTATTTTTTCTTATCATAACGATCTTCATACGTATCCATATACTCATTATATTTATCTTCATCAAAATCATCAAAGACTGATTTTTCATTTTCATCAGTTTCTGTTTCAACAACAGCAACCTCAGGTTTAACTTTAGTAACTTTAACTTTTTCAACAACTTCAGGTTTTACTTCTTCAATAATAGCAACTTCCTCAACAACAACAACTTCTTCAACAACAACCTTTTTAACAACTGGTTTTTTCTTAGCTGCTCTTTTTCTTGGTTTTTTCTTAGGTTCTAACTCACCTTTATAATTAACTTCTGTATATTCATTATAAAATGAACCATCTTTATCCCATAACTCAACTTTTTGTTTATATTTTAAATCCCAAGTATTATTACCAATGTAGCTAAATTTAGCAGAAGTAGTTAAATCTGCATAAAATTGTGAAATGTATGCTGCTTTTTGAGTATCAGAATACCCTTTAGCTTTAGAAACCTTATCAAAAAGCTCATAAATATTAATTGGTTCTGATAAATCTCTAGCAATTTCCTCTGCGATAAAAATAAGCGACTTTTCTTTGTTGTCAATCATGTTAATCCTCCTCAATATCTTGATACTTAATATCTAAGATACTTTCATTTACTTTTTCTCCATCTTGGTAAAGCATTGATTCAATATGGATCATACCATCAGATACATTCAGTACGTTTGTAAATATCTCAAATTCAAATGACATATTCATATACTCATAGATACCTTTTGTAACAACGTTCTCTATGTACGGGAAATCCATTATAGATTCTCCTCTTTTTAAGTAAGTAAGTCCATTTTCTTTTAATATAATAATATTCTCAATTGATTCATCATCAATAAAGGTAATTTGATTATTATCAATATACCCTTTTGTAACAAAACTTTTATTTGAATCTAATGACTCAATATTAAAATTGATTAATATGTTTTTCATAGTATCACCAAACTATATTATATACCATATTTATAAATATGCTACACTATTATATATTATGTTGCAATATCTTTCAAGAAAAAAGTAAAAGAGATCGTCTTTTACTTTTTAATTGGTAATTTAATTGTAAATGTAGTTCCCTCTGAAGTCACTGATTCTAATGTTATTTCTCCACCATGTCTTGATACAACATTCTTAGATATTGATAGCCCAAGCCCGCTACCTCCAGTTTCTCGAGAACGATCGTTATCAATTCGGTAAAATCTTTTAAAGATATTATCAAACTGTGATCCATCAATCCCAATACCTGAATCTTTAATCTTTATAATATAGTTATTATCTTCAACATAACCTTTGATATTGATCGTTCCTTCATCAGTATAATTGATTGCATTTTTAATGATATTGGTAAAGACCATTTTAATTTTAGAAATATCTAAATCTATTTTAACCTTTTCTAATACTGATTCAATTATAATATCTTTATCTTTCGCAATACTTTTCAAATGATCGATTGATTCTAATATTACAATATCAATATCAATATTATTAAACTTCATTTCATAATCCAATCGATCCATTTTTGATATTACTAATAAATCATTTAGAATGCATTCCATTCTTTCTGATTCTTTTTTTATTAACGAGAAGAACTCATTTCTTTGTTCAGTATCCATATCAGAATCACGTTCAATAAGTTCTGAAAACCCCTTTATTACAGATAATGGTGTTTTTAATTCATGTGACACGTCAGCTGTAAATTGTTTTTGAAATTTTTCAGCATTTTTAATAATAGTGATGTCATGAATGATAATTAAACATCCTTTAAATAATCCATCTTCAAATATTGGAGTACTAATCAAATCATAATATTTCTCATAATATATTACTTGTTTACGTAAGTTACTTTCAGCTAGATATGCTTCATTAATAAATTTATTTAATGGTTTAATCGCTAAAAATGATTTGTAATTATCTTCAATAATTTCAGAATCAAGAAAATAACCAACAACATCTTTATTTGCATAGTTAATTATTCCATCTTGATCAATCATAATTAACCCACTACCTAAAGTTTGGCTTAATGAAATAAATTGATGATACGCTTCATCACCTTTACGTTCAACTTTCTTAATTGTTGATTTTAGTGATTTAACTGATGACTTATTTTGTTCAGATAATTTATTATTTATTGAAGTAATTGAGTAAATATGATAGATAAATAACATTCCAATAAAGATAAGTCCAAAGATATTTTCACTGAATATAAATGTGAAAATTGCAACTACCAAATAAGCAAAACTAATATAGATATAATTTTTGTTTATATTCATTAAACCACCACCTATTTATATTATACAGTTTTATTAATTTAATTCTACTCTTTTGCCATTAATCAAATATACAATATTTTCCGCTATATTAGTTATGTGGTCGCCAGCTCGTTCAACTTGTTTTAAGATAAGTAACGCTCTGATTGCTTCTTCTGAATCAATTGTTGTTTGTTTTATTCCAACACTAATTAGCTCTTTTACCTTAACTTTGTAAAGATCATCTAATGTTGAGTCTAACTCACAAACCTCTAATGCAAGCTTCATATCTTGTTTTTGATATGCTTTCAGAATTGACACTAACATATTAATTACTTGGTTTACTAGTTTAGTTATAACAGCTCGGTACCCATAATTTTCATTTTTTGATTTAATAATATACTTTGATATGTTTGCTGCATAATCAGCAATTCTTTCCAAATCATTAGCAATTTTTAACGCTGTAATAATAGTTCTTAAATCACTAGCAACCGGGCATTGCCTTGCAATTAATAAATATGCTTCAACATTAATTGCAACTTCGATTTCATTAATTACTTTATCATTCTCAACAATCCCTTTAGCTAGATCAATATTATTATCACTTAAAGCTTTTATCAAATTATCAAAAGCTTTAATAACTTCACTACCCATTGTTTGAATTTTATTAGTTAAGGCATTTAACTCATCAATAAAGTGCTGTCTATTTGGACTCATTATATTCCTCCTAACCAAATCTACCAGTTATGTAGTCTTCAGTTTTTTTATTTTTAGGTGTTGTAAATATTTTGTCTGTTTTATCGTATTCAATTAACTCTCCCATTAAGAAAAAAGCTGTATTATCAGATATCCTCGCAGCTTGCTGCATCGAGTGAGTAACAATAATTATCGTATAGTTCACTTTAAGATTATTAATTAACTCTTCAATCTTTAAAGTTGCAATTGGATCAAGGGCACTCGTTGGTTCATCCATTAAAATAACATCAGGTTCCATCGCAATTGCCCGAGCAATACAAAGTCTTTGTTGCTGCCCACCTGAAAGCGACATTGCATTATCTTTAATTCGATCTTTTACTTCATCATATAACGCAGCTTTCTTTAAAGAACTTTCAACAATCTCATCAAGAATCTTCTTATCTTTAATTCCTTGGCACCTTGGCCCGTAAACGATATTATCATAAATACTCATCGGAAACGGATTTGGTTTTTGAAATACCATCCCGACCATCGTTCTTAATTCAATAACATCAAATTTATCCCCATAACAATCTTCATTATTAAAATTAACAACGCCATTGATCTTACACGTCGGTATTAAATCATTCATTCGGTTTAAAACTCTTAAGAATGTTGATTTACCGCATCCAGACGGCCCAATTAACGCTGTAACCTTATTTCTTTCTATTTTCATGTTGATATCTGTAAGAGCTTGAAAATCTCCATAAAACAAATTTAAATCGTTTATATTAAATATATTATTATTCATTTCTATTCACCTCTAGTGCCACGTCTTATTTAACCGATAGGTTATATATTTTACAATTAAGTTTAAAACTAGTACAACAATCAAAATAATAATTGAAATTGCACTTGCTAATTCAAAATTAGCAACTTCTCCACCCATCACACTCCAGATTTGAACAGCTAGTGTCGTTGAAGAAGAATCAAGTGTTACTGAATCATTAATTATTGTTCCCATCACAAATATTAAAGCTGCACTTTCACCAACAATCCGTCCGATACCTAATATCGTTGCAGTTAATATTCCCGGTAATGCATTAGGTAATATAACTTTAAATGTTGTTTGTGTATAATTTGCACCCAGTGCAAGTGATGCATGTCTTAAATCATTCGGAATAACTTTCAAACTTTCTTCAGTAGTTCTGATTATTGTTGGCAAGATAATCACCGCCATTGTTAAGGCACCTGCAATAACGTTTCTTCCACTAAAACCAAAAGATGAAGTTAACGGAATAAATACAACCAACCCAATTAACCCAAAGATTATTGAAGGGACACCTGTTAGCATCTCAATAAACTGTCTTAATTGTCGATTAAAATAATTATCTTTTGCATATTCATTTAAATAAATAGCAGTGAATATTCCAACCGGTAAAGCTATCAGTAACGTAAAAAACATTAAATAAAGCGTTGTAATTAATGACCCCCTGATTCCTCCTCCCTCAGAACTAACATATAACTCATCAATTGCATAACTGTTTTCAAAGCTACTAATAATCTTTTCAACACCATATTTAGGAATTACAATTAACCCATCAGTAAAACTAATTCGGTTGATTTTAACTCCTTCTTTAATTTCAATTTCAGAATTATCATATAAATCAGTAGTTAATCTCAAAGGACTAAATTCATCAATATATGTAAAAACAATTTGCTCTTCACCGTTAATATCTTCACTTACTCCAATAGCTACTCCCCACAAACTAGAATACATTTCACCATCACTTAAAAATAACGGTTCCGTATACTTATCAATACCATCATTTATAACAGATACGTGATATTCAGTAGCATAATAATCACCAAATACTAAATCAAAACTAATTAACTTACTTCCATTCACAAAAACAAATCCTAAGATTGATCCAAATATTAACACACCTACACAAGCAGCTAAATAAGTAAGCATACTATATATCCGATCGATTCTTTTTCTTTTCTTTCTTGATTTATCATTTAGAAGCCCATTAAATTTATCCATGAACACGACCAATCCTATTCTTAACAAAATTTAGTGTGTAGTTTGTTAAAATTATTGTAATCATTAAAATAATCCCGATTGAAAACCTAATATCATATAATAATCCAGTCGACTCATGAACGCCTTGAAGCATTGTTGTTGTTAGTGTTCTTGTTCTATCAAAAAAACTAAAAGTTGGTCCAACTCCTAAATTACCAGCTACCATACTTACAGCAGTTGCCTCCCCAAGTGCCCGACCAATACCTAAGATAGCACCCGTAAATATTCCAGACTTTGCACTAGCTAAAACTACTTTAAAATTGGTTTGTGTTATCGTTGCCCCAAGTGCTAGTGAACCTTCTTCAATATCTTTAGATACACTTCTAATACTTACCTCAGCTACAGTTGTTATTGTAGGCAAAATCATCATCGTTAACAAGATTACAGTCGAGATAACCCCAAGTCCTCCAACAGTTGAAATATTAAACATATTAGCAATCGCTTTAGTAATTAATACAATAACCCCACTCCCAAATACCCCATAGATAATACTCGGAATACTAGCTAAAAGTTCTGTCACAATTCGTAAGAAATTCCCTAATTTTTTAGGGGCAATCTTAGCAATAAATAAAGCAGTTAATACCGCTATTGGCAAAGCAAACATCAAACTTAAAAGTGCAACGTAAAGCGTATTAATAATAATGAACCCAATCCCCAGCACAGTTGGCGGAGCCCACTGCAAACCAGTCATAAAATCAATAAAATTTACTTTGCCATCGAATAAGACTTCTCCAGTCGTTGATGTAATGTACTGGTAATCATTTATAAAAGGATTTATTCCTTTATAAACGATAAAAATAATAATAATTACTATAAAAGAAGAACTAATTAATGTGGCTAATTTAAATATTGATTTCATAATGAAATCAACTTGATTTTTTCGCCTTATTTTTTCTTTAGTAACATATTTTCTTATTATTGAGTTCTCCATTTTTAAGTCCTTTCATTAGTCCCAAAACTTTCCCTACCTTGTTGAGAAAGTTTTGTGGTTGATTGTTTAATCGTTTATTATATTATTCCAATTAGTTATACTACCATCATAAATATTCTTTAACTGTTGAGTACTTATATTTGTAATTAATATATTTTCACTATTTACAACAGCAACAACAGCGTCCCAACAGATTTCACCATACGTTCGATCTGCTCCAACTTCTTCAGATTTAAATGCTCTTGATGTAAACCCTAAATCCAAATACGTTGCCGCACTATCTTTATATTCAGCATGTTGTGTTCCTTTATACGCCGCACTAGATCCTGAGTGATTATGTAGGGGATTAAAGTCTCCACATTTACCTTTAAAGTCAGCTGACAATGCTTTAGCTATCTTTTCAACAGAAGTTGAACCACCAATATATATATCAACTCCTGAATTATCCTTAGCACAAACATCATAACTACCAGAAATATCTGCCCAACGAACATCAGAACTAGACAACTCAACAATCCCGCCATTTTCAATAATTATTGCTTTTCCTTCTTGAGTACCCATATAAGCAATCAACGCATTAACGATTGCTTCAACATCAGTACTGGGGTAATCGTTACTAACTCTTTGGATATAATTGAATGGACGTTTTAATAAATAGCTATTATTTAAAACATTACTTTCACTTGCGACAACACCTTCATAACTTAATCCGATTAATCCTGATCCCGCTAATGAAGATAACGAGATATATCCAAGACTGTATTCATCAGCTAATAATTTAGCTATCATATCACTATTTCCTGAAACAACCGTTTTATTTGAAACTAACAAGGAATCATCTTCAGCAGCATCACCAAATCCAATTCCTGAGAAAAACGCTTCTCTCGTTCCTGATTCTGTATCTCTTGTATAAACATTAATGATTGCCGAGTTATCAAAATCTTCTGCACAAGCACTTAATAAACCAACTAAACTTAACAAAGCTACTACAATAATTTTTTTCATAATATTCCTCCTAATTTTGAATATACATTTATCATACATAAACTCTATTAAGTCATCATTTTATAATTGTTAATACTTTGTAAAAATATATTATAATCGCATTAAAAAAACGAGGATAAATATCCTCGTTTAGATTAAGATGTATCCAACGCCTCTAACTGTTTTTAAATATTCAGCACTTGGATCTAATTTATCACGTAGTTTAAAGATATGAACATCAACAACTCTTGTGTCTCCGTCATAACTAAACCCCCACAACTTATTAAGGAGCTGATCACGTGATAATACTTTTCCTTTGTTAATAAGTAAGTATACAAGTAATTCATATTCTTTTAAAGTTAACTCAACTTTTTCTAAACCTTTAAAAACTTGATAACTACTCTGAACAATCTTTAAATCATGATAATACAATGTATCATCTTTATTACCAATTCCTTTTCTTCTAAGCCCAGCTTTTATTCTTGCTGATAACTCTCTTGGAGAAAATGGTTTAGTAACGTAATCATCTGCTCCTACTTCAAATCCTTGAATCTTATTATATTCATCATCAACTGCAGTAAGCATAATAATATGTGCTTCATTACCTTCTTGACGTAACTTCTTACAAATGTCTAAACCATTCATATTAGGTAACATGATATCTAATAATATCACATCGTAAAGCGTAGTAGAGGCTTTTTTATATCCTTCAAATCCATCAAGCGCACTATCAACTTCATAATTTAGTTGTTTTAAATCATACTCAATCATTTTTTGAATTGATTTTTCGTCCTCGATTATTAATATTCTTGCCATACTATCACTTCCTTACCTTAATATTATCATAAACCATATATTTTATATCTATTTTAATACAATCTTAACAAAAGATATTATGTATCCAATGAAACTTAACAGTGTTTATTCAGCTAACATGTAATCTTCACTAAAGTATTGATCTTGAACAACATTTTTCGCAATATTATTACAATGATCCCCAATTCTTTCAATGTTTGATAAGATATCAACATAAACACTACAGTTAGAACTTGTATCACTTTCATTAACACGTCTGATGTGTCTTTTGCGATATTTTACAACTAATCGATCAATCGTTTCTTCTTGTTCCATAATGAATAATGCAAGATCCTTATCATCTGTTCTAAACGCTTCAATTGTTTTAGTTAAAGAATCAAGTACCACTTCATACAGTTTACCTAAGTCCCCAGCAGCCTCTTCACTAAGAACACTTTTACTATCATATCTTAATTCAAAGAATTCAAAGATATTTGTACAGTGATCGCCAATTCGCTCAAAGTCTCTTATCGCGTCAATATATTCAGCTTGAGATTGTGCTGATTCATTATCTAAACCACTACGTGCAATCTTAACCAAATAGTCATGTGCTTTATGATCAATTGTATCAAGCATTTCTTCGATTTGCATACCATTTTCGAATTCTCTATTATCTTGTTTAAATGAATAGCTAATTGCCCCTTCAAACATTTGTTTTGTCAGGAGTCCCATATTAGCAACAACTAGTTTCGCGCTCTCAAGCGCTAAGATTGGTGATGATTTAATTAAATCATCTTGTAATCCATCTACATCAACAGGTTTAATTACATCATCACCTGGAATGATTTTTGTTACTGCCCAAACAAGTTGTTTAATAAACCAGAACATGATAAATGTATTCATTACATTAAATCCCATATGTGCAAAACTAATCGTCATTTTAAGATTATTTGGATTAGATGTATCAATAAGTGTATCTTCTAAAAATTGGATAAAAGAAGTATAAGGAACTAAGAATATTAAGAAAACTAAACTACCAATAACATTAAATAACACATGTGCAGCAGCCGTTCTTCTTGCAGCAACACTACCACCAATAGCTGCTAAAATTGCTGTTACAGTTGTCCCAATATTATCACCAAATACAATAGCTATTGCACCTTTCAACGGAATATATCCCGTTGTGTATAACTCTTGTAAAATACCTATTGTTGCACTACTTGACTGAATTGTTGCAGTCGTCCCAGCTCCAACTAATACCCCTAATACAGGGTAATCACTAACAGCTAACAATGCATCCCTAAATTCCGGAAGGTTAGACAAAGCTTTTAACGCATCGCCCATTAGATCAAGTCCATAAAATAGCATTCCGAATCCTAACATAACCGACCCGAATTGTTTAACTTTTTTCTTAGAAACAAAGAAGATAAAGAAACTACCCGCTGCCATAATTGGCAAGGCATATTCTTTAATCGGTAACCCTAAAAGTAGCGAAGTAACAGTTGTTCCAATATTCGCCCCTAAGATAACTCCAATTGCTTGTGGTAAAGTCATTAATCCTGCTCTAACTAATCCTACTGTTAATGCCGTCGTACCTGATGAAGATTGAATTAGACCAGTAATAATGATACCGACAAATATACCTTTCAGCGGTGTATTTGTTGTTTTTTCAATAATTATTTTAAGCTTATTCCCTGCTAAAGCTTTAAGTGAATCTCCCATTAGATTAATTCCGTATAAGAATATTCCTAATCCCCCAAAAATTAAAAATAGAGTCTCTTGCCAATTTATGTCTACTACATCTGCAATCATATATGTACCTCCTGTTATTATTTACTCACAATAAAAATATACCATTTAATTAACAAAAATGAAACATAGTAATAGAATATTAACAGGAGTTAACACAATCTTAACAAAAGAAAAAGAAGAACTATTTAAGTTCTTCTTTATATTTCTTAACAAGTAAATCTGCATCTTTTAAGATTTCATTTGCACGTTTCCAAGTTCCTAAGTTAGCTCCACTAGCCATAGCGTGCCCACCACCATCATACTTAGCAGCAAGTTCATTAATCGCCGGCCCTTTTGATCTTACTCTAGCTCTGACAATTTTTTCTTCATACTCAGCTAACAGTAACCATACAGGACAGTCATCAAAGTGTCCTAATTCATTAACTAAGCTTGACGCTTCACCTAAAGTAACGTTAAATTTCTTAAGCATTCTTGGTTTTATTTTAATGTACGCAACTCCATTAGGAGTTTTTTTATAATGTTGTAGTAAATATCCTTTAAATCTAGTTAAAGATTCACTACGTCTGTCTAAATATGCGTAAACAGAAGTTCCGTCTAATCCAAATTCATATAGTTTAGCAATTTTAATAAATGTATCTTGGTTTACACCAGGATATTTAAATCGACCTGTATCAGTTAATGTTCCAAAGAATAAAGCCGTTGCTCCCGCTTTAGTCATTTTTAATTGTTTCTCAAATAACATAAACAAATCAAGAACAATTAATGTCGCTGCCGGTCTTGAAGTATCAACGTAATCAATATCGCCAAATTCTTCGACAAAGATATGGTGATCCATTTTAATGACAAATTTAGCTAATTTATATCTCATATCACCAACTCGTTTACTATTAGCAGTATCAACAACGATTGATAATGCATCAGTAAATTGTTCATCAGTTAATTCATCAGGTGTTCCGATAAAGCTAACAAAATCGTTAGTTTGTCCCGCAACGTAAACTTCTTTTTCAGGCCATGAACTTTTTATTATATCTTTAAGTCCGAAAGCAGCACCAGTACAATCCCCATCAGGTCTTGCATGAGTGTGTAAAATAATCTTATCAAATTCTTCAATTTTGTTAAATATTTCTATTAATTTATTTTTATCCATATTCTATTCTCCTATGCTAATAATTGATCTAAATCTTCAAGTACTTTATTGGTATCTTCCCAACAAGACAATGTACATCCACATGCAAGTAAATGTCCACCACCACCGTATTTTTTAGCAATGTCAACTACGCTTATTTTTTTACTTCTTATTTCTGTTTGAACTAATCCATCATCATCCATCGTGAAGTTAACCCAAATTGGAATACCAGCAATACCTGCCATTTGGTTTACCATCGCGCGACTAATAACAAATGTTGATACATCATATTTATCTTTTACATCAGTATCATTCTTCATATATGCTACATTGTTATCTGTTGTTTTAAAGTTATTAATAAAGTATCCTTTAAGTTTTTTAAAGTTAAGTGTTTCAACGTATAAGTTATCATATATAAATTGAATATCTGCACCATTTTCTGATAAATATGCTGCAACTTTAAATGTTTCAGTACTTGTATTTGGATATAAGAATCTACCACTATCAGTAGCAATACCACCAAACAATGCTGTAGCTGCTTCTTTATTAATTTTTAAATTATTTTCTTTTGCCATATGTGCAATTATTTGAGCACAAGCAATAAAACTACTATCATTATAAGCATAATCAGCAAAATCACTATCATTTAAATGATGATCAATAACCATTGTATACTCAGCTAATTTATAACGCTCATCACTAACCATATAAGAAACAGCAACATCAACTATAATTGATAATGCTCCCTTAAAAGTATCATCATTGATTATATCCATTTCTCCTAAATAATCAAAGCTGTTCATATCCCCAACAACGTAGACTTCTTTATTTGGATAATTTAACTGAATCAAAGTTCTTAATCCAATTTGTGATCCTAATGCATCAAGGTCTGGATTTTTATGTCGATGAATAATTATTTTATCGTATTTTTCTATAGTATCCAATATCTTTTTATACATAATTACACCCTCTCAAAATAACTATATATTATACCATATTTATTAAAATAAAACTACAAATTAAACTTATTAATTACAGATGAATAACAGCTCAAGTAAGCTACTAACAAATATTTTTAAGATGTTATATATCCATTCTTATTAAGAATACCATCTGTCCCAATTTGGGCCTTCATTATTGTAATCCCAATAGTAGTCTAATAAACTTCCCCATTGCCCCATATTATTCGATATAGCGTAGTCTTCAGCAATATGCATCCATTGATTATAAGTGAATAATTCATCACCGATAGTTTCCCCAGCGCCCCACTCAAACTTAACTTGAGCTAACCCTTGTTTAACAACCATATAGTTAAGTAAATGATAATCGTCTTCACCAGGTAACATTACCCAGATCCAAGAAAGTAATCGATCATAATTTCCAAGTAGTTCATCACCTGGGTCTGTTTGAATGACAATAGATGTTGCACTCGTTAATAAAGCACAAGTATATACACTAGCTGGTTTTCCCCATTCTTCTTCATTATTACTATATGTTTCTTCTGTATCCATATTTAAGAATCTCGCTCTTTTACTTGGATCTAAAAGTGCTTCATATATATTATCAGGATAATAAAAGATTGCAGTATCACCATCACCGCAGTATTTTAATGTAACTTCAAAAGCACCACCAGTTGCGTCAAACAATATGTCATCATCGTCACTTGTAGTTGGGTTATCGATATGTTGGGCAATCGCAACAACGTTCAACAAATCAACATCAAGAATTGGGCCATCATATTCCATAACTTTTGGTTCAAAGTATTCACTGCTTAAGTGAACATAGTCAGGATACATTACAATATAGACAATTAAACCTTCAGTAATTATATCACCGATTTCTTGTTCATTTGTATATTCAATAAATATTCCATCATTTATAATATTAGCTATCCCAGTTTCATGAAATGACAATACAACATCAGTTCCATTAAATAACTCTTCAATCTCAGACATTGTATATCCTTCTAAATCAGGTAATATAAGTACTTCATCTTTATCGTCTGTACACCCTGCTAAACTAAAAAATCCTATAACTATTAATATTAATAAAGATATCTTTTTCATCGTAGTCCTCTATTCTATTTACGTATTTATACTTTTAACATACCATCTTATCATATAACTAAAAAAAACACTACTTTTTCAAGTAGTGTTTAAGTTTAATAAAATTTAAATCTATGTTACAGGTGGAGTCACAGTATGTGATCCAGCGTTAACTACAGTATCAATTGCAAATGCAATCCATTCAGTAGGAGTCCAAGTAGGGTTTGGTCCAGTAACACTAGGATCTCTTACGATTGAATGATTCATAGTAGTTCCAGTTCCAGCAACCCAACCACTTGAAGG
>JASFZA010000117.1:0-8842 GCA_045046715.1 Candidatus Izemoplasma sp. | reverse complement strand
CCATCCAAATTTGGATGGTTTTTAACAATGTATATTTTTTTAGACTAAGCTTCCAAAAGCGCTTTGTATGCTGTAGCGTCTAATAATTCATTTACTTCTGAAGGATTGGCAATTTTAATTTTAATTAACCAACCATCGCCATAAGAGTCCTTATTAATTACTTCAGGAGATTCTTCTAATTTATCATTTACTTCTAAAACTTCACCTGTAATTGGCATAAACATATCAGAAACTGTTTTAACAGCTTCAATTGTACCAAATACTTCTTCTTTTGCTAATTCTTCACCTTCGGTTTCAATTTCAATAAAAACGATGTCTCCAAGTTCGCCTTGAGCGTAGTCAGTAATGCCTACATAAGCTTCTTCACCTTCAATGCGAATCCATTCGTGGTCTTTAGTGTACTTTAAGTTTTCCGGAATGTTCATAGTATTTTTATTTTATTAATTGTAATAAGATTTTCAAGTCAAAATTAATCAAAATTAATTAAAATACTATTCCGATAATGTAAATCTTAAACTAAAACCAACGTCGGTATTTGAAATTCTAAAAGGGTTTGTTCCAACCAATGGATTCGAAACATTTTGATCGTAAAATAAACGTAAAGAAAGCCTATCGCTTAATAAATACTCTGCGGATATACCTATTATTGTTGATTTCTGATCAGCAGAAGGAATATCTTCAGATTCAACAATTTTACGTAAAATCGTTTTATTATCGCGTATTTTTAAGTTTGCTCTAATATTTAAATCACTCTTGAAATTTTCTTGGCCATCGCCAAAACTGAATATTAAATTAAAATCATCAAAACGGTATCCAATACTAAAACCTAATTCCTCCGTTAGAACTTCTGTAACTTGGTTATTAGAAAAGCTTAATGTAATTGTTCTGCTTTTCTTAATTTCGAAACGTGCTGTTAGGTTATTTACAAATGTCATATCAATATTAATAAGCGGACTAAATTGCTCATTAATAGAAATGGCGTTAAACTCAAACATAGGAATAAAGTTTTTTAAACTATCAAGAATAACAGTGTTCCCGGGAACAGTTGGAGCAAAAGAATAATCAGGGTTGTTTAAGTATGATCCAATGCTATATGATGAGCGATATGAATGACTTAAATTAACTGATTTAAAAATTTTTTTAATGAATGAAATATTTTTTAATCCGTCGTATTTAATACTCCAGTTTGGTAAAGGTATTTTTTGGAATATTTCAAGAGGAACATTCGTCTCATCGTAATACCAACCATATGAAGCTAAGAATGCTGGTCCCATAACATCTTGTGATAAACTACCGTATCCTTCGGTATATCCTTCTTCAGCTTCGTAATCATGGCCTAAGCTGCCTAATCGGTTTGATATATCTACCCTGTATTTTTTAAAATCTTCAAAAGCTTGTGAATAATGGTTATTATCTATATTTGCTCCTTCAAATGCCGATCCAATCGTTATATATGTCATTGAAAAGTTACCGCCAATTTGCTCAGAATAAGGTTCTGGTGAGTCTGAATAATAGTAACGACTGTTATTTTTTGACATTGTTCTGTTGGCAGTAAGATTAATTTTTAGTCCTTTAAATGGTTCCAATAAAACTCTAAAATTTAAGTTCTCATTTTCAGTCATTAAATACGGAGTGCTTAAAGTAGTGTCGGATGTATACCAATTATTACTAACTGCAGTTGCTGCAAAATCGTCATCTTGCCAACCAAAAACAAAAGGCCAGCCCGGAGCATTAAAATCTTTATCCATACCCAATATATTGGATGTAGGTTTGTAACCCGCTAAACTTGAACCTTGAGTTAGTGTATAAGAAGCCGATATATTTTTAATTGACATTAATAACAAAGCTGCATTTTCAGCAACAAAGACAAAAGGATTCTCTTTTTTTATAATTCGTCCTTCAACTAATATTGTACAATCGTCTGCATCTTTTTCCGATCTAAAACTTATTTTATGTTTTGTTACAACATTCCATTCTCCATTTACTTCTTTACCATTAGCGTCTGTAACCTTTACTTTTCTAATATCTTCGGTCATTAACTCGTGATAAACAGACTTTGATCTACCTCCTTTAAATCTAATGTTATCATCTTGATAACTTACCTGCTCATATTCAACTTTTTTTCGAGATGATCGGCCTCGTCCGTATTTCTGATTAATACGTTTTAGGACTCCCGCTTTATTATATAAGTTAAGCATATTAGCTTGTCCATTTAATTGAATCGTATTAGAGTTGCGAATGTTATTTCCTACTTCGAATTCACTATCAGGACTTAATAAAGGACCTGCTTGCCAATCATAACTTGCATTATAACTCACAGTTAAATTTGTCCAGTCGAGTAGGGGAAGTTTATTAATTGGTACTCGATATGTTACTTTTATATTTTGATTATATTGAGTATTACGTCCAAGATTTCTAATACTTGTCCATACTGAATCTTTCCATTCTTGATATTCATCTTTATCTCCATGTCTGTCAACTTCGCCATAAGGCTCATCAATACGTGCTATATTTGTTGCAGAAAAGTCAAGCTTTAATGATTTGGTAAGATCCCATTTAACATCGTAATATCTATTCCAGTTAAATTCTTTATTATAAGTGGGATCTATGATGTTGTTTGGTTCGTATATATTTCTTGTTTTATTGGCTTGGTATTTTCTAAAAACATCGGTTCTAAATGAAATGCTTGTTGGCTTATAATAAAAATTAATATCTTTAATTATCGCAAAAGCTTTTTTATTTAAAAGCCCTCTGGATTTTCTGAAAGGAGCAACATTTTTGGGACGTGTGTTGTAAATGTAATTGAAGGCTCCACGATAATTTTTTAAGATGTCATATTCGGTGTTAATATCATGGGCAAATGTTTCATTATAAAAGTAACTAACAGAGAAATTAGAAATGTTATAGAATCTTTGTTTTTCACTTGCTCTATTAATTTTTACATTAGTAAAGTTGAAACTTTTACGTCGCACATAATCTTGTGATATGTTTTTTATAGAATCTTTTTCTGCTTTTGAATTTGCATTTTTAAGTGATTCACTTAATTTAATATCTGGTTCTAATGGATTATATTCAGGATTAATAAAAGATTCGGAATAACCTCCATAGAAAGGAATACTTACTTTTAATTTTTCAGGGAAGAACTTACCTAAATCAAGATTAGTAGAAATGTCATAATTAATAGATTCTTCTTTATTTCGTTCATTTACTTTTTTATCAATACTTCCAAATCCGGGTGTACTAATACTACCTGCAAGATTTAAAGTGCCAAAGTCGGCAAGTTGCATAGATAATCTTGCTCTTGCTGCCCATCCACCATCTTCTTTAAAATCCGATAAACGTAATTCGTTAACCCATATTTCACCTGATTTTGGCATCCCATCGTCATTTGAAGATATATTACTTTGTTTGCTGGGGTTTCGTACACCAATCATTATTGTAACAACATTACTTAAGTTTGGATTTCCACGAACAGAGATTCTTTTATTACCTTTATAAACAGAATAAATCGAATTATAGGTAAATACGGTATTGGGTTGACTAAGTTCTTTATTTCTGGATTGTTTAACATCTATTAATTCATCTAATATAATTTCGATATTATTTGCTGTTGGCCAGATATCTTCTCTGCTAAATTCATTGTAATTGCCGGGAGGAGTTACTGTTAATGGTAACTCGTACTCGTAATAATTACCTTTGTAATCTGTTCCCAGTCGAATAAATACACGAAGGTCTTCATCGTTTAATATTTCATTATTTATATTTTCAGCATGAACATACATTTTTAATTTTTTGTACTGCCTAAGATCCAGATTAATTGTTTTATACGCTGCACGGGCATCACCATCATCTAAATCTTTAACTTTAAGTACCATTGATTGTTCGTTTAACTGGCGTAGTTGAGGATTTGTTGGGTCAATTACTCGATCTACTCCTGGAGGCAAAGCGTAATTGTCATTTTCTTCTATATTTACAGATGATATTTCGAATAATCCGTTTGAGTTTTCCGGTGTTGAAAGCTCTTCATGTCCTTCCGTTAATGAAAGATCATATTTACGCCATGCACTACGTACAAGTTCCAACTTCGCAAAGCGTAAAATAACACTGTCGTCAAATTCGTTTAAGAACATTCGCATAAATCTAATTGAAGTTAAATCTGGAGGAACTCCTAATATTTGATCAGGTTGGCGAATTGGAATCCTAAACTGATACCAGGCAATATCAACATTCTGATCTCCATTAGGTAAATCAACATCGTGACCCCACACTTTATCAACAATATAGTTTTGCCCAACCTCCATTTTGTCAGGGCTTAGTTCAACTTTATATTGAAAATAACCTTCCTTTTCGCTTAAAGTTTTATCATCATTTATATCCTCAGAGTCTGGCATTTTTGAAGAAATCTCTGTATCACCTCCGGAATTGTTCTCCATACCATTATATTTTTTATAACTATCAAGAATGCTTAATTCAAGGGATTTGGCTTCGCCTTCTTTAAAATACCTGAAATTGTCATTTGAAGGATCTTGTTTGAATTTCTCATAAATATTATCAGTTACCAGATTTTTGATAGCATCCAAATATTCTTTAAAAAAGGATTCTTCATCCTCATCATTTAGTCCGTCTAGCCCAACATCTTGAAGACTATTGTCGTTGGCGAAAGCATTTACAGAGTAGTCGTTGCTAGGAACCCTACCCCAAGCTGTTGAATCAACAGCATCGATTGGTACTGAACTTGGAAGTCCATCTTCAAAAGCTTTTCTAGAGTCACGAAGTATATCTTCCGATATATCTCCCAGATTAAAGAATAAATTACCACCTGTTCTTAACGAATCATATACAAAAGGATCCATTAACCAGAATTCGATATATTCAACATTAGCTGCTTCGAAATTACTCGTTGGTATTTCACGCATTATACCTGCCCAACGAGATTCCGGGTCTTTAAGAGTCCCATCTGTTTCTAATCCGGATATTCCTAATTCGCTATTATCATTTACAACGTAATTATATGGGCCTCTTTCTTTTGGATAATAAGCTAAGTTTAGCACTTGAAGAGCAGTTGGAATTGTTGTTTCGGAATCTTTATTCGGGAAAATTTCTTTTTCATAAATTTCACGTACAAAGTGACTTGATTGTTGCTCTGTATTTTTAATATAATTAGGAGTTAATGAATTGTTACGTAGAAATAAAGGATCAATCTTATACCAGGCTATTTTAGCCCTGTTATAACCATTAAAAAGATTATTGCTGTCGGCTTCAGGAAACTCAATTTGTCCTTGTGGTGTACTTGCTAAAAGCCATGCATAATGACTTTTCATGTCCATGGAGGTTTCACTGCCTTCGAAATCATCGATATATGCATTTCCTTCTTCTTCAATAGCATTTGAGTGCCCCGGAATAAGTTGTGCAAATTCTGCATCAATTAAAATAGACGACTTTTCTTTTGTATCAATAAATGGTAATTTATCAACTAATGATGTTATAAATTGGGATTCTGTTCGATAAGATGTATTTAATCCCCATATGGTATTTGAAATAGGCTCCTCACCAATGGATACTTTTTGGGTCAATGGACGCTCAGTTAAATTCATTACGGTAGCACCTATGTTAAAATTATCTGACACTTGATAATTTAAGTGTGTGCCTAACAAAGTTTTAGTTTGTATACTATATAAGGCCTGACTTTCTAATGATATTTGCAATGGAGTTCCGGATTCAAGTAAACCAATATCAATAATTTTAACTCGTCCAAGATTATAATCAACCGTGTACTCTTGATTCTCGACTAGCTGTCGTCCTCCAGCCATTACTTTTACCGACCCCTGTGGTACATTAATAGCGTTTAGCATGATTTCAGAACTTGAGGCTGATTGATATTGCCCTTTTAGTTTAAATCTATTCCTTTCGGCAACTAAACGCGCATAAGTCAATGTAGTGTCGTATAATTCCTGAAATACATATTTGTCTGCAATACGCTTCTCTTGTTCTGTAAGTACTCTGTCTGCTGAAGCTGCAAATTGTTTTCTTAAATAACTGCCAAAAGGTTCTAACACAGGAAAAAATACCCGACCATTTGAAGCGTTAATAGTTACACCATCAATAAAGTCAAAACGCCCGTCCGGTGATGCATCAAGCTGTGAGTTTAATTTATCAAGATTTAATACTTTTATTAAATGTTCTTTGTTTATTTTTCCTTCAGGAATAAAACTTAAGGCATTACCTGTTTTATCATCCTGATATAAAATATTTAATATAAAATCCTGGCTATTTACTTGATATGCTCCAATTGCATAAACATTTTTCATCATTAAATCCCAAGTTGGAACACTTGGGGAAAGGCTGGTTCCTTTTAATAGTTTAGCCATTAAATAAGGGCTATTACCTTCTTCTGCAATAATTCCATTAGTAGAAAAATCTCCAACCTGATATCTCTGTCCGCCAACATCATACTCATATGCAACAGCAAGGATTTCATCAGCATTTAATTGGGAGTTAAGCGAAATATAACCCAATTGAGAATTAAGGCGATATTCATTAGGTTTTAACTTTCGGGCACTACCAATTTTTTCATAGTCCTGGCCTATTTTAAAATTCTTTCCTCCCAATTTAGTCTCAAGGATATTTCCTATTTCATTAAAATCTCTTTCCTGGCTGAAATTGTAAACTTGGGTGTATAAATTATTTGTACCATTCTCTGGGTATGGTCCGGTACCTGTATATGCAATGACATCAGTTGCAAAAATATTATTAGCATTTTCACCTATATCAAGCAATGCTAGTATATTTCTGTTTTCTTCGTTATTGTTTACTTTGTTGGTTACCCACACTTCTATTTTGCTAATAGTGATGGCTGATTTAATAATTGGAAGCTCACTTAATGCATCTTCATAGTTCTCTCTAAAGTATTGTGAGAGGAAAAAGTGCCTGTTCGCATCATATTCATCAGCCGGTATTTCGAATTGTTGGGTTTGGGCTCCTCCTTTTACCTCAATTACTTTTGTTTCTCCTTTTTGTTGTGAGAAGATACTTGTTACGGTTAATTTCCCAAATTGCAATTCAGTTTTTATACCAAATAAACTTTGGCTACCTGTTATTAAAGAACCGGGTAATGGTAATGTTACATTTCCTGCTTCAATTCTTTTTATAATTTCATCTTCTTTTCCAACATATTCAAGCTTAGTCTGATTTTCGAAATCGAAAGTAGCTTCAGTATTGTAATTTACCCCGATTTTAATTTTATCACCTATATTACCAGTGACATTCATCATTATTTTTTCTTCAAAATCGAAAGTCGTGGTTTTTCGTAAATTTTCAGATATTGTAGGATTTTCATTATTATTAATATTTACTTTAAAGATCAATTCTGCCGATCCCATTGGAATAATATTTATTGCATTATCGCCAAAGACGTTGTCAAATGCTTGACCTCCTAATCTTAATCCTGGTAATAATCCTGATTGAGTCCCAGGACTTTCTCCTCTTGCTTTTTGTCGCCAGTAACTTCTGAGGTTTTGTTCGAATTGATATTCTTGATATTCTTCGAGAGTCATTCTTTTTGACGGGCGATAGTCGTAATTTCCAATTTTTTTAGAAATAATGTACTCGTTAGTTTCAGGATCGTATTCTACAGTATCTTTAATGTTTGAAGGGTTTTTTAGAAATAATGGTGAAGCTTCAGGTTCATCATAACTATATTTATCAGGATCTTTAAATTTATATTTTAAAGTATCTTCTTGTTGGATTTCAACTTGAAAGGATAATAAAAATTTAGCTTGTACGTTATTTGTACAAACTAAGATTAAAAATAATAATATAGACTTATATATGTATATGCTTTTCAATTGCTTTTTTAATAGGTTCTAAATTCGTTTTAGGGCTTCCTTAACAAGATTTTCAACAGTTAAATTGTTATTCTCTTTAAGGATTTTATTTAAAAAATTATCGACTTTTGCTTTAGGAAAACCTAACATAACTAAAGCAGATAACGCTTCCTGTTTAATTGTATTGTCTAACGAAACAATATTTTGATCTCCATCCTGTATTTTTCCAACTTTATCTCTTAAATCAACAATAATCCTTTCTGCTGATTTTGCTCCAATTCCTTTAATACTTTTTAGTAAATTGATGTTGCCATGAATAATTGCACTTTTTATTTCATCGGGGCTTAAGGATGAAAGCATAACTCGGGCAGTATTAGCTCCTACACCCGAAACAGATATTAGAAGTAAAAATAGATCTCTTTCTTTTTTATCAAAAAAACCATATAACTGATGAGCATCTTCTCTAATAAGCTCATGTATCAGTATTATTCCACTTTCTTTTCCGGAAAATTTAGAATAAGTATTAATCGAGATATTAACAAAATAGCCTATGCCATTGTTATCAAGTATTATATGAGTAGGTGAAATTTCTTTTATTTCTCCTTTTATATAGTCGTACATATGATAATGTTTAAATTGGTGTCTAAAAATACGTAAAAATAAAGTATAGGAAAATACGATTAAATATTAATTTGTTGAATTTCGATAAAAATTATTGCTAAATTAAACTTATTGTTTTTAATTTAGTAAATTAAATTTGTTATTTTTTAATAAATTACCTTGGGGGCAACATGAAATATTCCTATTATTTTGTAGTAATTATACTACTTCTACCGTATTACAATTTTGGACAAGTCACTGATAAAGGCAAGCCATTATTCAATTATTTGCAAAAAACTGAAATTCCATTAATTATTCTTCCTGAAATAGATATGAATAAACTTGAAAAGGAAGATAAAGAACATTCAAAATCGAATTTAAAGTCACTTCGTTTTGCCGAATTAATAGAGGTTGATATT
>JASFZA010000116.1:0-19284 GCA_045046715.1 Candidatus Izemoplasma sp. | reverse complement strand
AGAACAATTTCAGAAGCAGTTAAATCCCGTTTTTTCTTTTGTAATCCTGATGCACAAAAAGAACAGCCGATATTACAACCAAGCTGAGTTGTTACACAGACACTATTCCCGTAATCATGTCTCATTAAAACAGTTTCAATTAAATTTGAATCACCAAGTTCAAATAAGAACTTTTCCGTTCCATCTTCACTAATTTGGTGAGACGATACACCTAAATCTTCAATAATAAAATTAGCTTTAATGAATTCTTTAAGTTTTTTACTTAAATTACTCATTTGATCAACATCATTAATTTTCTTTTTATAGATCCATTCGAAAATTTGTCGAGCATTAAACTTTTTATATGAATTTTTAATTAAATATTCTTCTAATTCTTCGATTGTAAAATTGTATATTTTTCTCATAAAATCACCTTTTTATTTATACTATTTATTAGTAATATTTTTCTATCATTATCAATTTAAAATTATACCATATTATTGGAAATATCTCAAAAAAAATAGGAAAGCACATTTTGCTTTCCTATTTTAAATACCGATATTACTGTTCTTAATAGTATTCCCTACTTTTGCATTAGTAAAGTACCCTATTTATTTCTTCTATTTTTTTGTTTTTAACCAATCAAATAGTTTAATAGCAGCTTTTTTAGGACCTGACTGTTCACAGCCTTCGATTCCAAGCTTAGTATATATCTGACCAACGTCTATATTGTCTTTAAACAGCTTTTCGAATATACTATCGATAATTATATCTGTTTGTTCTTTTCTTTGTACTGGGCCAAATGGATTGGCAAAGTATGATTCAACAATACCTTTTTCAGTTGTTGTCCCTTTTGCTTTTCTTAATCCTTTAACAAAGACTTTTTTAGCAGCCTCGGCATCATCAAACATGACTAACGTTTGTTTTGGATCCTCAAAGTTATTTGCATATAAAACCATATCTACTTCATATTTATTAATAATATCTTCGTATGAAGCTATTGGAATAATTAATCTTGCGTTAATTTTATTAGGATTCATAATGATTGCACGGTCCATCTCATTAAAGACGTACCCACCTTCTAAATCGTCAAGTCGAACAAAAGCACCAATTTCAGTTCCCCAACCGACTACTTTATTATTTTCAATCGCAAGAGTACCCATGTCATCAAAGATGATTTTTAGCTCTTTTAAATACTTTTTACTTAATTTTCTGAATGCTTCTAAACTTTCGGATTTACCAGCACCACTATCACCAATAATAACAATGTTAGCTTCAACACCATTTTTAAGAGTAACGTTAACCATTGCTCCATGAACAGGTAGTAAACCTTTTTCTATCATACGAACATTATGAAGTGTTAAAATCATTTTTTTCATATAACCAAAATAATCTACTTCTTCGATATTACTAACAAATCCAACGAAGATATCGTTTGGTTTATCTTGGAAAAACACAGTTTCTTTAATTCCTTTAGATTTTTTCCCGCCGAATACGTAAATTAAATCAGGTTTTTTTCCTAAATATTCATGTGGCTCAGCTAATTTAAATAAGTTACTTAATGATACTCCGTGATTCATAAAATCACGGTGAAAGTAAACAAATGTTAGTGATTCTCCAACCATTGCTGGGTAACAGAAATAGTGAGATGCTTTCATTTTAAGGTCAATTAGTGGATTGCTATATATTTCTTCAAATATACCTGATCGTGTATTACTTTTAGGATAAACAATAAATGGTGGAGTAAACACAATTGATTTAATAAACTGCACACCAGTAATTGATTTATAAGCCTCAGGAAGCAAGTTGTCGTATTCCGTTAAAACAAGACCAGCATTAATTCCTGCGTTTAATTGGCGATAAACATTTTCATGATGACCAAGTAACTTTCTAATATATAAACGATATATTTTAGAAACTAAACTTGAAAAATCATTATTAGCTTCGATAAAATCGATATCATTAATTCCCTCAGCTGAAGATTTAGATTGAATTAATGCGTAACGTTCTAGGTGACGCCAATAGTTATAAAACCCTTCAACGAATCTTAGTAAATCTGAATGTTGATTAAATATTAATTTAAACTCTTTATTTAGTTTGCTAATTTCAGAAGTGTCTAAAACAAGTAGCAATTTAAATAATTCTAGAATCGTTTTTGTAAAATCTCTTTCTTTACAAACTGAATTTAAGTGTTCAAGTAATAATGCATCTTTATTCTCAAGTGTTGAAATATACTTTTTTAATACTTTTTTAAAACCTTCACTTTTAATTAACTCCTGGGGAGTTTTACAGTAATACACGCTAAAATTTAATATTACATTACTTCTATTTTGTGAATATGCTTTTATCATATTTTTTTCTCCTTCTTTCATATTATTCGCCACTCTTTCCATAATTCGCAAGTACTCTAGCACTTGGATCTTGAACATCACAGTTTTTCCATGTTTTGTTTGGCATCCAGTAATCGATGATTAAGTCAGAATGGTTAGGATAATATTTTTCAAACAGTTCGCGGTACATTAATGATTCTTTTGTAAAAGGAACTGGATTTTTATATTTTTTTACTTGTTCTTTAAATGCATTATCAGTATATTTGTTTTCAGCGTATTCTTTTAAGTAGTCAACTAATGAATGTCCAACAGCATCACTAAATGCAGCTTTATCGCGGTATAAAATTTCATTTGGGATATACTCACCCTCAAATGCTTTTCTTAAAATATATTTACCCATTTTATAGCTATTCATTTTAATTTTTGGATCAATTCTAAGAACGTAGCTCGCAAAATCTATATCTCCAAATGGAACTCTCGCTTCTAAACTGTTCGCCGCTAATGTTCGATCAGCACGTAGTACATCATACATATATAATTCTTCAATTCTTTTTACTGATTCTTTTTGGAACGCTTCTTCACTCGGTGCAAAATCAGTATATTTATATCCGAATAGTTCATCACTTACTTCGCCAGTAAGTAACACTTTTATATCAGTGTTCTCTTTAATGTATTTACTCAACAAGAACATTCCTACACTTGCTCTAATTGTTGTAATATCGTAAGTTTCTAATGAATATATTACTTCATCGAGAATACCAAGAACGTCATCTTTATTGATTCTTACTTCAGTATGGTCAGTATCTAAATACTTGGCAACAACATCAGCATATTTTAAATCAATCGGATCTGTGTCCATTCCGATACTGAAAGTTTTAAGTTTTTTATCTAAGTGTTCATTTGCGATTGCACATACTAAACTTGAATCTAATCCACCACTTAATAAAAATCCGATTGGTGCATCGCTATCTAATCTTTTAATGACAGCATCAGTAAACTTTTGATTAATCTTTTTTAACATCACATCAAATGAATCTTTTGAGTATTCTGTAATGTCAGTTAATCTACTGTATTTGACGAATTTGCCATCTTTATAATAGTGTCCTGGTGGAAATGGTGTAACTTTATCAACAAGTTCGATAATTCCTTTAACTTCACTACTAAAGATAATATCTTTAGTTCTTTTTGAGTAACCATAAAATAACGGTCTTATTCCAATTTGATCTCTTGCTGCTACCAAACTATCACTTTTGCTATCGTATAAAACAATAACAAATTCAGCGTCAATAAGATTAAACATTTTAGTTCCAACTTGTTCATATAGTGGTAATAGTATTTCACAATCACTTTGTGACTTAAATTCGTAATCGTCGCTAAGTTCTTTAGCAAAGTCCTTGTAGTTGTAAATTTCAGCATTTGCAACTAGTATATTGCCGTTAAGTTTAAATGGTTGCATCCCTTTATCACTGAGACCCATAATTGCTAAGCGTTTAAACATAAACATGTTGTCACTAACAACCTCAATACTACTAGAATCTGGCCCTCTTTTGGTAATCTTTTCAAATCCGTCATGGATTGAATCAACTTCAAAGCTTGAAGTTGATGATACAATAAGTCCGCACATATAATATCTCTCCTCTAGATGAAAAAAAACAGTCATTCATCCCATATATTTGGGACGAATAACTGTATATCCGCGGTACCACCCGAATTGTTTAATTTAATAAACCTCTTATGCTTTCACTCAAAAGCTGTAGTAAGATAACGGTCTACTTCCGGCTTAATCTACTGAAGAATTTCTGTTCGAAAAAGCAACTCATAGGTGTTTTTTATACTTAACTTATAGTTTAGCTCACACTATCCTAAACTCGCTTGATACAGTTTTAAGTATTACTTGTCCTAATCAATGTTTTTATTATGCGCTTAAATATGCTTCCTTAACTTTTTCATCGTTAAGTAAATCTTTTGATAACCCACTAGCAATAATTTTACCAGTTTCTAATACATAACCTTTATCAGAAATATGTAATGCCCGATTGGCATTTTGTTCAACCAATAAGATCGTCGTTCCAGTTTTATTGATATCTTTAATGATATTAAAGATTTCATCTACGAGCAATGGAGCAAGCCCCATTGATGGTTCATCTAATAATAATATTTTAGGGCGACTCATTAAAGCCCGACCCATTGCTAACATTTGTTGTTCTCCTCCTGAAAGTGTACCAGCTGACTGATTCTTTCTTTCTTCTAAACGAGGAAATCTTTTATATACATTTTGTAAATCTTGTTCAATTTCTACTTTATCATTTCTCGTATAAGCACCCATTTGTAAATTTTCATAAACTGTTAATCCAGCAAAGACACGTCGTCCTTCTGGAACATGTGAAATACCTCTTTCAACAATTGTATGAGCAGCTACTCCGTTAAGCGATTCTCCAAGAAATGTAATTTCACCAACACTTTGTTTTAACAATCCTGAAATTGTTTTTAAGATAGTTGACTTACCAGCTCCATTACTACCGATTAATGTAACTATCTCACCTTCTTTTACCTCAAAACTAACACCTTTTATCGCATGGATTACACCATAATATACATTTAAATTATCTACTTTTAACATATCATTACTCTCCTAAATATGCTTTAATAACATTTTTATTTGATCTAATTTCTTTTGGTGTCCCTTTGGCAATTATCTTACCATAATCCACTACAACTATTCGTTCACAAATACCCATAACAAGTTTCATATCATGTTCAATTAATAATATTGAAACGTTAAAATCATCTTTGATTGATTTAATTGTAGCCATTAGTTCTTCAGTTTCTTGAGGGTTCATTCCAGCAGCCGGTTCATCTAATAATAGAATCTTCGGTTTTGTTGCTAAAGCTCTAGCGATTTCTAATTTTCTTTGTTTACCATAAGGTAAATTTTTTGATAATTCATCGCGATATGACTCTAATCCAAATACTTTTAATAAATCATAAGCAACTTGTTCTGCTTTTTTTTCTTCTTTATGAAATTTTTTAGTTTTAAGGATACTTGTTAATAAACTATACGACATTTCATTGTGATAAGCAACCTTAATATTATCAATAACAGTCATTTCTCTAAATAATCTAATATTTTGAAACGTTCTACTACTACCAAGCATAACAATCTCACTTGGTTTTTTATTTAATGTACTCTTACCACTTAGTGTTATTGAACCTGACGTTGGACTGTAAACTCCAGTTAGTAAATTAAATATTGTTGTTTTTCCTGCCCCATTAGGACCAATCAAACCAACAAGTTCACCTTCTTCAACACTAATATCAAAATTATCAACAGCAGTTAAACCACCAAATTTTATAGTTAAATTTTTAACTTCAAGGATTGCCATTATGTATCACTCCTTTTAGATATAAATTTACCAATTAATGACTTAATTTTTGTTGGAATAGACAATATTTTCTTTCTTAATGACCTAATGTCATTTGGAATAGATCCAACCTTATTTCTAATACCAGCAACACTTAACTCACTTGTTCCCATTAATCCTTTAGGACGATAAAGCATTGTCATGATCAACAATAGTGAATATAGTAGTAAACGATATTTTTCAAAAGATCTTAATGCTTCTGGTAAATATGTTAAGAAGATAGCAGCGATTATTGAACCTGATATACTTCCCATACCACCAAGGACAACAATTACAAAGATATCTACTGATTTAATAAATCCAAATGCTGAAGGTGCTAGATATCCATATTGAAATGCATAAATAGATCCTCCAACCCCACCAAATAGTGAAGCAAGGACAAATCCCATTATTTTATATTTTGTAATATTAATCCCAACACTTTCACTAGCAATTTCATCTTCTCTAATCGAAAGGATAGCACGACCGTGACGTGATGACATAAATAAATAAATGATTGTTACAATTATAACTGTTGTCCAAAAAGCCATTGGAAACGTCATAATTCTCGGAATTCCTGTTAAACCTTGTGCGCCATTAGTAATTTCAAGATTTGTTATAACTACTTTAACTATTTCACCAAATCCTAAAGTCATTATTCCTAAATAATCGCCACGTAGTCTTAAAGCAGGTGTTCCTACTAAAATCCCAGCAATACTCGTTGCAACCATTGCCGCTCCAGCTGATACTAAAAACAGTAATAAATCACTACTAATCGAATCCCTTAAAGCAATAGCTACTAACGCAGCTGTATAAGCTCCAATTGCCATAAAACCAGCATGTCCTAAGACAAGTTGTCCTAAGAATCCTGTTGCAATATTTAAACTAGTTGCCATAATTACTGCAATTAAGATAAGGACTAAAATAGTTGAATAATATCTATTTAATATTCCCGTTTCAATCATTGTATTAAGGACTAAGAAAACTGCAGTTACAGCTAATAAATTTCTAACAAAAGCTAGTTTTGTAATTCTTTTCATTTTTATCATAATTTACACCTTCTCCTTAACGTTTTTACCTAATAATCCAGAAGGTTTAAATAATAATACTAAAATAAGTATTCCAAATACGATAGCATCAGACCATTGACTTGAGATATATCCTTTAGTCATTGCTTCGATAAATCCAATTGTATATCCACCAATCATTGCTCCAAAGATATTACCAATACCACCAAATACTGCTGCGATAAAAGCTTTTAATCCTGGCATAACACCAAGTGTTGGATACACCTGCGTAAAGGCAATACTATAAAAAATTCCTCCAAGTGCTCCAAGAGCACTACCTATTGCAAATGTTAAAGATATAATCCGGTCAACGTTAATTCCCATTAACATTGCTGCTTCTTTATCTTGAGACACAGCTCTCATTGCTCTACCTGGTTTTGTTTTTTGAACAAAATATGTTAATACTAACATCATCATTATTGAAATAACAATTGTATAAATTGTTACTAAAGGTACATCAATCCCAAATATATCAACCGGTTCTTTTGATATTAAAGCTGGCATAACTTTCGGTTTAGGTTCAAATATAAGTAATGCCAAGTTTTGTAAAAACAAACTCACACCGATAGCTGTTATTAACGCAGATATTCTTGGTGCCGTTCGTAACTTTTTATATGCTAATTTTTCTGTTACTATTCCCATTAAAGCTGCAAGTGCCATTGCAAATACAACAATAACTATAAAAGGTAAATTAATCGGGAGTGACGTTGCAAAAATAAATGCAAAATAAGCTCCAAACATCATTATCTCACCATGTGCAAAGTTAATTAGTTTAATGATTCCATAAACCATCGTGTAGCCAACTGCTACAAGTGCATATATGCTTCCTGTATTTAATCCATTTATAATTTGTCTAATTAATAATTCTACGTCCATAAATACACCCTCTAATAAAGTTAATTAAATAGGGAAGTTAAAAAACTTCCCTATCCATTACTTTTCTTAACTTTCTATATTTACTATCCTTCTATTTTTGCTACTACAACATGTTGACCATCAACAATTTGGATAATTGTTACTGATTTAATTGGATTTCCATCAGCATCAAATATGATTGATCCTGTAACTGCAACTTCTAAATTAATATTTGTTAATGCTGCAACAACTTCATCAAAGTCTAATGAACCAGCATTTTCCATTGCAAGTGCCATTGCATAAACTGCGTCATAAGCTAATGCTGCTAATGCAGATGGTGATTCACCAAATTCTGCAGTATAGTTATTTACAAAATCTTGAACTATTGCCGATTCATCTGTTTTTGCATAGTGATTCAGGAAGTAATTTCCCTCAGCAACTGCTGCATAATCCATTTCAATTGAATCCCAACCGTCTCCACCAACAAATGGAATATCAATTCCAAGGTCATTTGCTTGTGTAAGGATTGCTCCAACTTCAGCAACGTAACCAGGTAAGAATACTACTTCTGCTGCTGATGCATCAATTGAAGTTAACACTACATTATAATCGTCTTCTTGACCACCAAATGTATATTCTAATACTGTTAACCCTCTTAATTCAGCCTCAACTGTAAATGCGATAGCTAATCCTTCACTATATGCATCATCTCTATTATATAATACTGCAACTGTATTAGCTTCCAAAGTTTCATCTACGAATACTGCCGCAACACTTCCTTGATAACTATCCGTGTAACAAGCTCTAAATATATTCGGTGCATCTAAAGTTACATCTGGATGGGTAGCAGTTGGTGTCAAAATTGGTAAACCATCAGTAATTGCTAATTCTTTAATCGCTAATGTTACACCACTGAATGTTGCACCAATCAATGCGTGAATTTCATCTTGATCTAGTAAACGGTTATATGCGTTTACACCTTCAACTGCATCACCTTTACTATCGTATGCAATTAATTCAACATCTAATCCTAATATTCCACCATCAGCATTTAATTCGTCTACTGCTAATTGCGCTCCATTTCTTACCGATACTCCGTACATTGAGTAATCTCCTGTTAGAGGCCCAATAACTCCTAATCTAACCGTATCATCAGAACCACCACAGGCGCTCAGTAATAATGCTGATGATAATGTTAATGCTACTAACAATAATTTCTTCATAATGTTTTTCTCCTTTTTAGTTTATATTTTTATAAAAATAATACTACAAGCAGCTAAAGTACGCAAGTGTTTTATCGTTTTTTTTATATGAAAATGCTTTCATACGTTATTTTTAGCAAAAAATGACGGATTATGGGTTGTTTTGTGAACGACAAATTAATGACAACGGCTAAAATAAGCTACTTTATAAAATTATAAATAAAAAAATCTAACAAGAAAATTCTTGTTAGATTTAGATGTTTTTTCTATTTTTCTTCTTTATAACTCTCATTTACAAAGATTAATGCTGCGGCGCCTAATAAAATATACCCAATTACCGATAACGTCGATTGATATAAATCAATAAATTCACCGATGTTTTCCAAACTTATATTTAATACATCCACTGTATTATTCAATGCTGTTTGATTAGAAAATAACATTATAATAAATAAGATACCAGTATATATAGATAAATAGATATCTTTACGGTAAAAGATCAAATAAATTGCGTATATAACAATTGCGATATTAAACAGTCTTAATGAGACGTACCATAAGTCTATTAAATTGTCATCAAGCAACACATATAGATTAGTTATTTTTAAGATTTCACCAACAACAATAAATCCTGCAAGAATTTTAAGATCTTGGTTTTTCTTAAAAAAAGTGATAAATAATCCTGGTAATATCATTCCAAATACAAAACCGACATTTGCAATCACTTTTGAATAAGTAAGCAAATCATCTGCAGTTATGATTTCGGTATTTTCTTTAATAATTTTTACTACAATTAAATATAATATTTCAGAAACTATGATTACAGTTCCTAAGACAAGCCCTTTTTTGGTTAGTGTTTTAGTAAGCATAAGTCACGACCTTTCCTAATGATTATAACACACTTTTTATGTTTATAAAAAAAACCATCAACCGATGGTCTAATTCTGTTATAACATGTCTTCTTCTTTAAGAACTGGTAATTTTTTAATTATGAATAATGCAACTAATCCAATTGCAAGTTGCGTTAAATTTCCTGGTATTGAAGCAAGTGCTGCATAGAAATCTGTTAAGAAGATTGATTCAAATAAATAGTATCCAGTAAGCATTACAATACTACCAGCACCGATCGCAATCAAATTCTTAATAATATTACTACCTTGTCCGTTTTTATCTTGAGATATTAACCCGATTACATAACCCATAAAGAATCTAGTAACTAAAGTACCCATTGTCCATTGGGCCCATATGCTAAGAATGTCAAAGATTGCCATTCCAAAGCCACCAGCAAGTGCACCATATTTTTTACCATATTTTAAAGCGATACTATATAAAGCGATATTACCTAAATGTACAAGTCCACCAGTTGAAGCAAAGATAGGTAATTGGCTAGCGTACACAGAAGCAGTAACGATTGCAATAAACATTGCCGAATAAACTATTTGTCTAGTTGTCATAAAAATTCTCCTTTAAATATTCAAGTATCTATATTATAATAAAAATATGCATACTTTAAAATATGCAAATTGTTATTTTTTGAGGTGGACAGATGAATAATACTATTATTCGAAAAATACCGTTATATAGACAACTATACATCGATATAAAAAAGCATATCCTAAATCAAACTTTTGCTTCTGGAACAAAACTAGAATCTGTTAGAGTACTCGCAAAGCAAATGAACATAAGCACAACTACTGTTGAGAAAGCTTACAATCAATTAGTTGTTGAAGGATATATTGAAAGTATTCCAAGAAGTGGTTATATCGTTTTAAAAGTAGATGACTTAAGTAAAGAAAATCAAAATCAGATTGACCCAATAAAAATAGAAACTTTTTCAAATACAAGCATTACAGATAATTTATTTGATTTTAAATCATATAAATCAATAATTAACAGAGTAATCAATTACCAGTCCCAAAAGCTGCTTAGTGATTTAGACCCACGCGGTGAAATTGAATTAAGAGAAGAAATTAGAAAGCACGTATTATATGAACGAGATATCGCGTGTGATGCTAATCAAATTATTGTTGGAGCTGGTATTCAAAATTTACTTCATATCTTATTAAGTGTTAATCCAAAAAAAAGTGTTTCATATTTGAATCCACCTTTTAAGAAAGCTACTAATATTTTTAAAGATTATAATTATTTGCTAAATGGATTTGAATCCATTGATTTATTACTTAATACAAAAAGTGATTACATTTATATATCGCCTTCCAACACTTACCCAAGAGGCGATATTATTAAGATTCAAGAAAGAATTTTGTTGATCAATCATGCTGAAACAAACGATACTTATATTATTGAAGATGATTATAATTTCTTCATAAGATTTAATAGTTACCGCGTCCCTTCAATTTATAGTTTAAATAATTCAAATCGTGTTATTTATTTAGGATCATTCGCCAAAAGCTTATCTCCTTCTCATAGAATAAGTTATATGATCCTTCCTAAATCAATATATGATATATATAAAGATAAATTCGAAGATTACAGCCAGGGTGTTTCTAAACTAGAACAATTATCTTTAGCTTTATTCATGAAAGAAGGGCTCTACAAACGTCATACAAAAAAACTATATAATGCCTATAAATTTAAAAACGAATTAATCTTAAATGCCTTTAATAACCAATTAGGAGAATGCGATGTTACATATAGTGGAATTGAGAGTAATTTACATATTATCTTAACTTTTGGAAGAACAGATAGCTTAAATAAGTTTATAAACAATTGTGCTATTCAAAAACTAAAAATTATCATTTTAAAGAACAATACAGTAATTCTTCCATATTCAGGAATGTTAAATGAAGATATTGATAATATCGTTAGGTCTACTCTATACAATATTTAGATAATCTTCACAAAGGTTTCACGAAACTATCATACCTCCTTCATTTTATATTGTTATAATATAAATAATTAAGGAGGTATTTTTATGAAAAAAATCGCTTTTGTTTTATCTGCTTTTTTCCTTACATATGGTTTAGCTGCATGTAATGATGAAGCAATCGTTGAAAGCTATACAGATGAGATTGAAGCAGAAAATATTAACAATATAGAATTAGATTTAGAGGACAATAGTATTTTAGGTTGGGGTTCTGTAACAGCATTATCATCCGTTGTTCTAACTATTGAAGAAATGCTTACATACGCAATACAAGATGAATACTCTGCAAAGACAGAATACGAATATATAATAGCAAACTTTGAGGTAACTAAACCATTTACAAATATAATTGAAGCAGAAAAATCGCATATCGAGATGTTACTACCGCTATTTAATTCTTATGGTTTAAATATACCAACAGATTACTCAAAAGAATACATCATTGAAGTTGGAAGTATTGTTGAAACATTCGTCGCTGGTGTTGATGCCGAAATTATAAATATAGCAATGTATAACATGTTTTTAGAATATGACTTACCAAAAGATATCGAAGATGTTTTTATTGCACTTCGTGATGCATCAATAAAACACCTTAATGCTTTTGAAAGAAACCTAGCAAAATACCAATAAAAAAAAGACTCTTCGACTGAAGAGTCTTTAAAATGTTATCTTAACGAAGCATTAAATACAGTAGTAAGTGTTCCAATGATACTTTGTGTTCTATCCTCTACTTCTTTAGAATCAAGTGTTTTTGTTTGATCTCCAAATTCTAAACGAATAGCAATTGATTTTTTAGAATCAGCGACATTATCACCAATATATTGATCAAATACTTTTGAACCCACTAACATTCTTTTTCCAGTTTTCTTTATCTCATCTAAAAGATCTTTTACTGGGATACTTTTATCAACAACAACTGCAATATCTCTAAATACAGAAGGGAACTTGTTAACATCTTTTGCTTTTTTAAGTGGTCGTAAAGTATTAAATAATTGATCCATATTAATCTCAAAGACATAAACATCCTTAACATCATTCTCTTTTTCATAACGAGGATGAAGTCTTGCAATGAAACCAATTATTTTATTTCGATCTTTGATATATGCACTTTGTCCAGGATGGAAATTTTTACTGTCACTAAAAGCAACAAAATCTAAATGTGAGGCGTAGATTGAATCAAACAAAGAACTAAGGATTCCTTTTAAAGCAAAGAAATCAGCTACTTCAGTTTGACCTTTCCATAAAGTTTCGCTTAAAGATCCAGTTATCGCACCACATAACAATTCTTGTTCATTATTTACAGCGTAACTCTTTCCAATTTCAAATACATTTACATTAGGTATCTTACGTGCGTTATTATATTTAATTAAATCAACAATACCATTAAGTGGAGTAAGTGTTAATACTTCTCTATCTATTGACATCGGCATTTTTAGCGCTACAGGCTCCGAATTGTTTAATAGTGTTAAATCATGAACACTTGCTTTTTTAATTAAACTGTAAGTAATAACTTCATTTAATCCTAAACCGGTAAGACTTTTCTTAATTTTTCTTCTAAATAATTGGCGTTCATTTAGTCCACCAATTGTAGAAGACAAAGGTAATGTTGAAGGTAAATTATTATATCCAATAATTCTACCTACTTCTTCAACTATATCTTGGTATGTTTCAATATCTTGTCTTCTAGAAGGAGCAATAATAATAAATTCATCATTAGAAACAGTAAATTCAAATGCTAATTTTGATAATGTTTCTTTTACTAAATCTAAACTATAATCACTACCAAGATTTTTATTAATCATATCTAAAGATATTTTAATTTTAATTTTAGTGTTAGGTGTATTATCAACAAACTTAATTCCTTTTAATACTTTACCATTTGCGTATTCTGCAAATAATTCAGTTGCTCGTTCGAGAGCTAATAATGTTCTTTTAGGATCAACTTTTCTTTCAAATCTAGTTGATGCCTCACTTCTTAAATCTAAACGGTTAGATGTTTTTCTAATTAAATGCGGATTAAATACTGCAGATTCTAATAATATAGATTTGGAATTTCCTTTAATCTCTGTATCAAACCCTCCCATTACACCACCAAGCGCAATGCATTTCTCACCATTTGTAATTACAATATCATTTACTGTTAATTTTCTGACTGATCCATCAAGCGTTGTAATTTCTTCTAATTCCTTTGCCATTCTAACCACAATCTTGTTTGTTGCAAGTAAATCATAATCAAACGCATGAAGTGGTTGGCCTGTTTCAAGCATAACGTAATTAGAAATATCAACGATGTTATTAATCGGTCTAATCCCAGCAGCAATTAAACGTGACTGCATCCATTTAGGACTATCTTTTATTTCAATATCTTTAATAACACGTGTATAATAACTTATACAGTTTTCTGTATCAAGTTCAATTGTCACTGTGTTTATTTCTTCAGTTTCTTTAACTACAGGTTCATTAAAATGAACTGTATTTCCAAGCATTGCTTGGGTATCGTATGCAACGCCCATCATACTTAATAAGTCTGCACGATTTGGCGTAAGATCTAATTCAAAGATTTCGTCATCCATACTTAAAGCTTTGATTGCACTTTCACCAATAACTGCATCACTACTTAAAACATGAATTCCATCTTCTTTAATATACTTTTGATCAATCCCAAGTTCATTTAAACTACAGATCATTCCATTAGATTCTATTCCTCTAATTGATGATTTTTTTATTTTAAAATTGCCAGGTAAAACTGCTCCTGGAAGTGATACAATAACTTTTTGACCTTTTGCGATATTAGGTGCACCACAAATGATTTGTGATGTTTCATTACCAATTTCAACTTGACAAACACTTAGTTTATCTGCATCAGGATGTTTAACACATTCTGTTACATAACCAACAACTAAATTTGTTGCATCAACAAGTTTATAGTAGCCAGCTACCTCAGCACTGTGGGTATTAAATAACTCAGTAAGTTTACTAATTGATACATCAACATCAACAAGTTCCTTTAGCCAGTTTAATGATACTTTCATATTATTCCTCCTCTAAAAAAGTTGTGATTGCATCAAATATTTGATTTCTATGACTTCTATCAAAGAATAAAAAGTGGCTTGAATCAATTTGAAATCTAGTAACATCATTACTAGGCATAACATCGATAATCCAATCAATTGCACTTTTTTTAACAACCTCGTCTTTTAGCGTTTCAACAATTAATGTTTTTGTTTTTACTTTTTTAATGAAATTTCTTGAGTACTTTAAATAGATTTCAATAGTAATCAATTTTATTTTAGGAATTAATGCGAAGCGATGTAAAAATTCATTATAAAATATTTTTTGAATTCTTGTTAAATCTGTTGAATGTTTAAGTGTTTTCCCAAGTCCGACAAAGAATTTTCTAAAGTTAGGATTCTTTAATACCGGGCTTATTAAAACTAGTTTTGTTACTTTTTCTGATTTTGAAGCTAAAATCGCAGCAGTTGACGCACCTAAACTATAGCCAATAACATATACATTTTCAAAATCTTCATTAATAATTTCTAATGTTCGTTTAATAAACTTCTTAAAATCTATTATTTTTGCTTGTTTTATGTAGTCTCCTACAAAACTTCCAGGGAGTAGAGATGGGTAATAAACAAAATAGTTTTCATTTAGTGCAAGTTTTTTATACAATGATTTTAATTCTCCACCATTTGTACCAGCACCATTGATAATGATTACTAATTTTTTATTCATTTTTTAAACTGTTTATTAAAACGAAGATCGTTTAAATAAAACATTCTAATGTCATTTATTCCATACTTAAGCATAGCGATTCTTTCAACACCCATACCAAATGCAAAACCTTGATATATTGACGAATCGTATCCTGATGCCTCAAGTACTTTATTGTTTATCATTCCTGCCCCAAGTATTTCTATCCAACCTGTTTGTTTACAAATATTACATCCTTTACCATTACAGTTAGCACAAGTAACATCTACTTCTACTGAAGGTTCTGTAAATGGAAAATATGATGGTCTTAATCTAATTTCACGTTTTTCACCAAACATTTTACGAGCAACTTCAAGTAAAGTTCCTTTTAAATCAGCCATTGAAGTCTTTTTATCAATAACTAATCCTTCAATTTGAATGAATTGATGACTATGTGTAGCATCGTCATCATCACGACGGAATACTTTCCCAGGACAAATTATTTGAATAGGTCCTTTTTCAGCATTGTCTAACATTGTTCGAACTTGAACTGGTGAGGTATGAGTTCTTAATAATAACTCATCAGTAATATAGAACGTATCATGCATATCACGAGCTGGATGATTTTTTGGAAGGTTTAATTTTTCAAAATTAATTTCATCCACTTCAATTTCCGGACCTTCCATAACTTGATATCCCATTCCAATAAATAAATCTTCAATTTCTTCAGTAATCTCTGTTAAAAGATGATTAGATCCAATCGAAAAAGATTTACCCGGTAAAGTAACATCAATAGTTTCTTTAGCGAGTTTTTCATTAATGATTGCATCATCAATTAATTGTTTTTGCCCTTCAATGTAACTGTTGATTAAAACTTTCGCTTCATTAGTTAACTTTCCAAAAGCTGGTTTTTCTTTATTAGGTAAATTTTTCATCATTCCCATAATCTCGCTAAATGATCCTTTTTTACCCAAATACATTGATTTAAACTCATTAAGTTCATGAATTGTTTTAACTAACTTAACTTTCTCTTTTGCATTTGCTTTAATTGTTTCTAATTGTTCAAGCACATTCATTTTATTCACTCCTTCTAATAAAAAATCGTCCTCAAAATAAATTAAGGACGAAATATAATTTCCGCGGTACCACCTTTGTTCTAGTTGCCTAGCACTTAGACCTTTTAACGCAAGGTTACGGATGTTATTAACATCTCTCAAAAGACGAATTCATTAGTTTAAATTTAGAATAGTTCCAGCAGTATATTCTTCTCTATAAAACTTAATTCTAATTACTACTTCTTTATCAGCGATTTATACTACTGTATTATATATTAACACTAAATAATTTACAAGTATTTAACCGTATTTTTAAGTAGTAAAATATATTAAATAGACACCATTTTTAAATGGTGTCTAAAATTTACCTAATCTCTAAATATTGCAATTAATCTTAATAACTCAATATATAGCCATACTAGTGTAACAACTAGTCCTAAAGCAAGTGTCCATTCCATTTGTTTAGGCGCACCACTTTCAACCATATTTGTTATATTATCAAAATCATAAAGCAAGAATAACGAAGCAAGGATTGTACTTATAACGGAAATACCGATATACATACCATATCCAGCAGTAGTATCAAGTGCACCGAACATTGAACCAATCATCAATAAAATACTAGCTATTACAATTCCGATAACAGCAGATATTAATAGTTTCTTAAATTTAGAACCAACTCTAATAATCCCGGTACTATATAAAAATAACATCCCTGCAAGGACTCCTAAAGTTCCAAGGACCGCAACCATAATAATATCGTTACCTTCCATCAAAGCGTAAATCCCACTTACTATTCCTAAAAAAGCACCTTCAACAATTGCATATATAATTGCAAATATCATTGATAATTGAGGATTTCTTAAAGCCACTACAACGCTAATCATTCCGATGATCGGTAATAAAATTAAGAATCCAATTCCAAACGGAATTGTTTCACTCGCAATAACGTCTTTACCAAAATAAATAGCAAAGAATCCAACAATTAATAATAATAATGTTGCTTTGAGTGTTACACCTACATAAGTTGCTTGATCTGTATAATCCATTGCATAGTCATCGTTCATTGAACGATAAACTGGATTTTGTCCTCTAAATCTCATACGTTCACTCTCCTAGTACTTCTAAATTAAATCTCAAAAAGATTTAATTGTGAATTTTCTGGCATACCCTCAAAAACATCTAACATTTCTAGTTTTGTAAATAATGAAGTTGAAAGTGATGTTCTTTCTTTTATATCTTCTTTTGATCCAAATTCTTTTTCGGCACGAGCTACAATAATTGAATTAGCAACTTTTAAACCGAGTTGATCAACTGTAATAAACGGTAATATTAAAGCTTTTTCTTCTTCATCTATTTTAAACTCACGTGCTAAAGACACGTTGATATCAATAGGTTTAAAACTAAAACCACGTTTAACCATTTCTAGTGCAATCTCAAGCACCGTATACTGTCTTTTTTCTGTTTCTGAAGCTTTTTTACCTTTTTCTTCAATTTGATTCATTTTTTTAGTAATTGTGTATTCTCCACCTTGAAGTGCATATACATCAAAGTCGCTAGCTCGTTTACTAAAATATGCTGCATAGAATAAGATTGGTTTATATAATTTAAACCAAGCGATTCTCATTGCCATCATAACATAAGCAGTTGCGTGGGCTTTTGGGAACATGTACTTGATTTTCCCACAACTCCAAGCGTACCATTCTGGTATTTTATGTTCTTTCATTATTAATTTATAACCATCCCATGCATCTTTTTCTCGTGAAGGACGACCTTTACGAATAAATTCTGCTATTTCAAATGCAACATCATTTTTTAGTCCACTTTCAATTAAGAAAACCATGATATCATCACGGCACCCAATAACTTGTTTAAATGGTATTTTCCCAAATTGCGGTATTTTACCTGTGACTAAACTTTTGGCATTATTCAACCATACATCAGTACCGTGTGATAATCCTGATATTTTCACAAGCTCAGCGAAAGTACTAGGTCTAGAATCTTTTAACATTTCGCGAACAAAACTAGTTCCCATTTCAGGAATTCCAAAACTAGCTACATCACTATTTAAGTCTTCACGTGTTAATCCGATTATATCAGTTGAATTAAGTAACTTATATACGTTTTTATCATCAAGAGGAATTTCTTTAGCTTCACTAAAAGGGAATTCCAAAGGATGTTTTTGAACGTAATCAATTAAAAATTTAATCATTGTTGGATCATCGTGTCCTAAGACATCTAATTTAAATAAATTATCTTCAAATGAATGATAATCAAAGTGTGTCGTTTTCCATGAAGATGTTGTTACATCTGCAGGGAATTGTATTGGTGTAACATCAATTATTTCTTTATAGTTTGGTACAACAACAATTCCACCTGGATGTTGACCAGTTGAACGTTTAACTCCAGCAATTTTAGAAGCTCTTCGTTCAATTTCTGCTTTTCTTAGAGTAACATTTTTTCGTTCAACATACCCTTTTACATATCCAAAAGCAGTCTTAGCAGCAACAGTTGAAATCGTTCCAGCTCTAAATGCTCGATCATGGCCAAATAGTTCTCTAATATACTCGTGAACAACGCCTTGGTAATCACCTGAAAAGTTTAAATCTATATCAGGAACTTTATCTCCTTTAAACCCTAAGAAAGTTTCAAACGGAATAGAGTGTCCATCTTTTGTCATATCTTCCCCACAATGAGGACAAACTTGATCAGGTAAGTCAAAACCACTTTCAACACTGTCTAATATTGATTGAAATTTTATTTCCGAATCAGTGATTCCATATTTTGTTTTTTGATTATGTGTCATTTTAAATGT
>JASFZA010000115.1:0-4863 GCA_045046715.1 Candidatus Izemoplasma sp. | reverse complement strand
CATCTGGAGAAATTAAAGTAGTATTTGGAATGAAAGATAAAGTAATTTCATTTATTAACAAAAAAGTAAATGAGTACGGCTAAAACAAATAAATCTATTCTATCGCATATGCTTTTAATTTATACTATTATATATTTCACTCTTGCTTTTGTTAACATTGTTTTTGCTTTAGTAGCTTTAATATGTTTTACCATTCCGTTTTTAATAATATATAAATACAAAAAAAATTATTGGTGTCAATATTATTGTCCAAGAGCAAATTTATTTACAAGAATTTTATCAAAAATATCATTAAATAGGAAAGTTACTAAAAAGGGAATTAACGTATGGAAACAAATCGTAGTTTACTATTTTATCATAAATGTTAGTTATATCGTAATATCTTCTATTATGGTGGGTGTTGGCAGAATAGAACCTCTGGAACATTTGAGGTTTATAATTTTTTTTCAAGTACCGTTGAATATTCCACAACTTATATCTTTAGGATTACCCCCAGTTTTGTTACATCTTAGTTTTAGAGTTTTCTCTGTGATGTTAACATCAAGTATTATTGGAATTGTTGTGGGAATCATATTTTTTCCTAAAGTATGGTGTACTGTGTGCCCGATGAAGCAAGCGTTAAATAGTATTAAATGAGATTAATTAAGAGAAACCATCACTTTTGTGTGATGGTTTCTCTTAATTATAAAGCTAATTATAAACATTATAATTATAGTTGCCAAATTTTAAAGTATGAGATAGACTTAACACTGATAAATAAAATTAAAGGAGAAATACATATGAATAAAATCTTTATTATTGTAGTTTCAATATTATTTACACTAGTATTATCAGCGTGTTCTTTAGGAATAGAAGATGGAGAAAACTCAATAACTATCTATTCAGAAAGACATTATGATACTGATCAAATTCTATTTGACCAATTTGAATCTGAAACAGGAATCAAAGTAAATGTAGTAAAAGCAAGTGCAGATGAGTTAATTGCTAAATTAGAACTAGAAGGAGAAGATACTTTAGCAGATTTATTACTAATTGCTGATGCGGGTCGACTCCACATTGCAAAAGAAAAAAACTTACTTCAAAGCATAGAGTCAGATATTATCGAGGAAAATATTCCTGCTAAATATCAAGATGATGATAATTATTGGTTTGGATTAACAGTGAGAGCTAGAGTGTTAGTATATAATCCAGATAATGTTAATGTTGAGGATTTATCTACTTATGAAGCGTTAACTAATGAAGAATGGAATGGACGTATTGTTGTTAGAAGTGGAACTAATATATATAATCAAAGTTTAATAGCTTCATATATAGCTATAAATGGCGAAGAGGCGACAAAGCAATTTATTAGTGGGTTAGTAAATAACTTTGCAAGAAATCCTGAAGGAAACGATCGTGACCAAGCAAAAGCTGTAATGGCAGGAATTGCTGATATAGCAATTATGAATACTTATTACATGGGAAAAATGTTTAATAGTGAAGATCAGTATGAAAGAGAAGTAGCAAATAAATTAGAAGTGTTTTTTCCAAATCAAGATACAACAGGTACTCATATTAATGTAAGTGCAGCAGGAGTAACTAAATATGCGAAAAACGTTGATAATGCGATTAAACTTATTGAATTTTTAAGTAGTGAAGCAGCCCAAATGGTATTCGCTGAAGCGAATTATGAATATCCAGTTAATCCAAATGTTCAATTAACCGGTTTACTAGAATCTTGGGGAACATTTATTTCACAAGATATCTCACTAACGTTGTTAGGTGTATATTCTAGTAGAGCTGCAATTGTAATGGATGAAGAAGGCTGGAAATAGTAAACTAAAGAAAGGTGATCTGATGATAAATCTTATAAAAAGAAAAGTTAATATATTTTCAGTAATTAGTATAATTGCCGTCTTATTTATACTTTTACCATTATCAAATCTTTTCATTGATATTTTTGATTCTCCAAGTGATACATGGATACATATTAAAACGTATCTTCTAGCGGAGTACATAAAGAACACTTTGGTTTTAATATTCTTTACTGGATTATTTTCAGCAATATTAGGATTTAGTTCAGCTTATATAGTAACTTTCTATGAGTTTAAATTTAGAAAACAATTTAGTTGGTTATTAATTTTACCACTAGCGTTACCTTCATATATAGCAGCGTTTATTTATGCAGATATGCTAAGCTACACAGGGATTATAACTAGAACTTTAAGTGGGATGGGAATAAATAAACTTATTGATATAATGTCAATGCAAGGAGCAATATTTATATTCTCTTTTACATTATATCCATACGTTTATATGATAGTAAAAAGCAGTTTAAGTAAAAATTCAACAATTTTCATTGATAATGCAAAGCTTCTAAAAGCTTCAAAACTTAAAATTTTTACAAAGGTAATTTTACCTTTATCAAGACCCGCTTTAGTTGCAGGGACATTATTAGTTGTATTGGAGACTTTAAATGATTATGGAGTTGTGAAATATTTTGGAGTAAGAGTTTTTAGTTATGCAATATTCGATGCATGGTTTAGATTATCAGATTTATCAAGTGCTGTAAGATTAAGTGCGATAGCGATGATTATTGTCTTTTTAATAATTTTCATTGAGAAGATAATTAGAGGTAAAAGAAAGTATACTAGTAGCATTAAATCTTCAACTGTTATTCGAAAAAAACTTAATTTTAACATGCAAATCATTGTTATCTCTATTTTATCTTTAATATTGTTATTTGGATTCTTTATCCCGTTTTTCGAACTTGTTAGTAATGCAATTAAATCAAATAAATCGTTCTTTAATATTGAGACACTGTATATTGTCATTAATACACTATCAATTACTTTAGTATCAACAGTATTAATAATTATAATTGCACTAATGATTGCAAATTATACAAGAGGAGCAAAATCAAAATTTAAGTCTGCATTGCTGAAAATCACAAATTTAGGATATGCTATTCCGGGTGCTGTAATAGCAATTAGTGTAATAACTTTCTTTATTGATGTTGATAATTTATTATTTCCAATATACAAATTATTTGATGAAGATAGCAAAAAACTTGTTTTAACCACTTCACTAGTAATTTTATCTTTTGCTTATATCCTTAGATTTATGACAATTGGATATAATACTATTGAAGCAAGCTATGAAAAAACGGGAATGAAATTTACTGAAGCATCCTACTTATTGAAAACTTCAAAAATTAAGACACTATTAAAAATTGATATTCCCTTAATTAAACTAGGTCTTCAAAGTGCATTTATCATTGTATTTATAGATATATTAAAAGAGTTGCCTTTAACATTGATTTTAAGACCTACAAATTATGATACTATTTCTACCAGAGTATATACCTATGCCAGTGATGAAATGATTCACGAAGCAAGTATGCCGGCATTGATAATAATTATAATTAGTACAGTACTTATATTTGTGTTAACTCATAATCAAAAAAGAGGTGTAAAATAATGTATGTAAAAATTGAAGACATTGAGTTCTTTTATACTAAAGGGTCTCAAGTTTTAAATAAAGTATCATTAGATATTGAAAAAGGTGAAATTATTGCTCTTCTAGGAAAGAGTGGAAGCGGTAAAAGCACGCTGCTAAGAATTATCTCAGGACTTGAGATACCATCTAAAGGGTTTATCAATATAAATGGCAAAATATTAAATGATAAAAATGCTTTTGTAAACCCCGAAAAGAGAAATGTCGGAATGGTTTTTCAAGACTATGCATTATTTCCTCATATGACAATTTCAAAAAATATTGGCTTCGGATTGAGCAGCCTTACAAAAACTGAAAAAGAAAAAAGAATTTATGAAATGCTTGAACTTGTAAATTTAGAAAGTAAAGCTAATAAATACCCTTATGAACTAAGTGGTGGAGAACAACAAAGGATAGCATTAGCAAGAAGTTTAGCTACGAGACCAGATTTATTACTTCTTGACGAACCATTTAGTAATCTAGATTCAGATTTAAAACATCAGATCAGAGATGATTTAAGAAAGATTTTAAACAAAGCTAAAATCACTTGTTTATTTGTAACACATGATCTTAATGATGCAATTAGTATTGCTGACAAAACTATGGAAATAGACGAAGGCAAAATAATCAATATAATTAGTAAAGTATAAAGAAAAAAAGAAAGTAATTAACAAAATTAGTAGTGGTAGAATAATTCAAAATTTAAATAGAAGATTAGTAAAAAGTTGTGGAAAATATCTAAAGATAAATCTACAACTTTTTCTTTGAATATTATTCAATTAATGATTATAATATTTAAAATAAATAAAAAATATATTTAAAGATTAAAATATATAGATTGATTTACACAGTATTGTACTAACGATATCCGTTCATTAATCAACAATAAAAATCATCTAATTTAATGATATGATTTTCACTTTTAATATGTTAATATTTAAGTAGCTTTTAGCAAAAATAAACATTTTTAATATATTGTTAAAATTTATATTTTAGGATTAATATACATTATACACAATGCGAAAAGGAATTAGTTGGTGATTTCATGATAACAGAATTATTAAGAGCATTTATTTTTATATTCATTGCGGAAATGGGAGATAAGACTCAAATTTTGGCAATGGCATTTGCGACAAAATACAATATTAAAAAGGTTTTACTTGGAATATTTATTGGTTCTTTACTAAACCATGGTCTCGCAGTTTTACTTGGGAATTCTTTAACAAGAATAATTGATCCAAGTACTTTACAAATAATTGCTGGATTTGCATTTATTTTGTTTGCACTTTGGAGTTTAAAAATGAATGATGATGAAGAGAGCGTTAAAAAGAAAGTTAAATACGGGCCAGTAGTTACTGTGTCGATAGCATTCTTTATCGGTGAACTTGG
>JASFZA010000114.1:0-16796 GCA_045046715.1 Candidatus Izemoplasma sp. | reverse complement strand
TTTTTCCCTTACCTTTTTTCTGCTTAACTGGTGCTCCGGTTAATGACCCCATAGGATTTGAAGGATTCATTTTAGAAGGATCCATATTACCCATTCTTTTCATCATAGTAACTTGCTGTTGTAAGCTTTGGATTAATCTGTTAACCTCAGTTACACTTCGACCTGAACCTCTAGATAATCTTCTTCTTCTTGAAGAACTTCGAGATATTAGTTTTGGATTTTTTCGTTCTTGTTTTGTCATTGATGAAATGATTGCTTGGACGTAAACCAACTGTTTATCATCAACGTTAGCGCCTTTTAGCGCTTTTGATGCCCCAGGAATCATCTTCATAATTCCACCTAAAGAACCCATTTTTTTAATCATTTTTAGTTGTTTTAAGAAATCATCATAGTTATAATTTCCACTCATCATTTTTTCCATGAGATTCATCATGTCACCTTCATCGATATTCTCTGTAACTTTATCGACTAGTGTCATAACATCTCCCATACCTAATATTCGTGATGCCATTCTGTCTGGATAAAATATTTCAAGTTGATCTAATTTTTCACCCATACCAGTATATTTAATTGGAATATTTGTCACGTGGCGTAATGAAAGTGCTGCACCACCCCGAGTATCACCATCTAATTTTGTTAAAATGCTCCCAGTAATATTTAATTGTTCACTAAAGGATGTTGTAACATTAACTGCATCTTGTCCTGTCATAGCGTCTAATGTAAGGAGAATTTCTTCAGGTTTTAAGAATTCCTGAATATCAACTAATTCCTTCATCATCGTTTCATCAATATGGAGTCGACCTGCTGTATCCGCGATAATTAAGTTATATCCATTTTCTTCTGCATGTTTTACTGCTTTTTTAATTATTGTTAATGGTGGAGTTAAAATCCCCATATCAAATACAGGAACATTTAAGCTATCACCAATAGTTTTTAATTGCTCAATTGCTGCCGGACGGTAAATATCAAGTGCAACTAATAATGGTTTCATATTATTAGACTTCATTAACATTTTAGCAAGCTTACCTGCAGTTGTTGTTTTACCTGCTCCTTGCAATCCAACCATCATTATTTTTGTAATCCCTGTTGGATTAATTGTTAATGGCGAAACTTTATTACCCATAAGTTTTGTTAATTCATCATTTACAAGTTTAACAACTTGTTGCCCAGGATTTAATCCTTTTAGAATTTTCTCACCTAATGCTTTTCCTTTAACTTCCTTTGTAAATGATTTTACAACCTTAAAGTTAACATCCGCTTCAAGTAAACTAAGACGGATTTCTCTCATCATTTCTTCAATATCATTTTCAGTCAAACGACCTTTTCCTGTTACTCTTCTAAGCGCCATTTGAAGTCGATCTGACAAATTATCAAAAGCCATAGTATCACTCTACCTTTTCTAGTTCTTTTAGTAATTTTTTTATTTTACTTATATCTGATTCTGTTTTTAAAGCAATAAATATACTTCTTCGTTTTACATATTTTTTATTTAAATTAAGTTTAGACTCAAATTCATTAATTTTTTTTACAGTTCTTTTTACTTGATCAAAAACAGCATTACGACTAACGTTGTTATCTTCTGCTATCTCTGCAAGAGAAAAATCTTCAAAATAGTAATCCTCAAAATATGATTTTTGTTTTTCTGTTAATAGGTCTTGGTAAAAATCATATAGTTTAATTATTTCAATTGATTTATCTAGAGTATCCATTAAAACAAGTCCACAAACATTCCATAAATATAGTCTTCTATATCAAAATGTTCTAAATCTTCCAATTTTTCTCCAAGACCGATATATTTAATTGGAATATTAAGTTCATCTTTAATCCCTAATGCAATTCCACCTTTAGCAGTTCCATCAAGCTTTGTTAATACAATTCCGGTAATTTTAGTGACTTCATTAAATATTTTTGCTTGACTGAGTCCATTTTGTCCAGTCGTTGCATCAATAACAAGTAATGTTTCTTGCGGAGCTGAAGGTATTTGTCTATTTATAATACGATTTATCTTTTCTAACTCTTTCATTAGATTAACTTTATTTTGCAATCTCCCTGCTGTGTCAACTAAAACTAAGTCAATATTGTGATCTTTAGCATAGTCAATAGCATCAAATATTACACTTGAAGGATCGCTACCTTCAGCTTTTGAATAAAAATCGCTACCAACTCGCTCTGCCCAAATTCTTAGTTGTTCAATTGCTCCAGCTCTAAATGTGTCACCAGCAACCATTAAGACCTTTTTATCTTTATTAATATACTCATATGCAATTTTTCCGATTGTCGTTGTCTTTCCGACACCATTAACCCCTACAAATAATACAACATTAATGTCATTGTCTAAATTAAGATTGGATGATACAATTTCATCTCCAACATAAATTTTAAACATTTCCTCAACAATAATATCTTTAAGTTCAGTTGGATTAGTAATACCATTCAGTTCAACTGTCTCGCGGATATGAGAAACAAATTTCAAAACAGTATTTACACCAATATCAGCCATAATAAAAATTTCTTCAAGTTCATCAAATAATGAATCATCAATAATATTTCCAGATGAAAGTATCGAATTTAAATTACCAAAAACACTGTTTCGTGTTTTTTCCATCCCAATTCGATATTTTTCTGATCTTTCTTTCTTTTCATTCTTCTTTAATAAGTTCTTAAAAAATCCCATCTATTTACACCTCACTTTTAATACTAAAAGTCAAAAATTATTATATCATATCTTCAAATAATCTTCTATAAATAAAAAAAATCCCTTTAAAAAAGGAAAATCCGCCTCTCGGCGGATTAAGGAAGGGGATGTGTGAATAATATAAATTATTCACCATGCTATGTAAGGGATAAGTTGCGACTAAGTCGCATATTAAATATAACATAATCAAAAAAAAATGTCAACAAAAATTGAATTTTTTGCAACATTTATTTTTTATAAACCGTGATAGTTTGACTATCAATTAGATTAGCTTGCTCTAGCCATTACTAGTAAGCAATAATCTTTGACCGATTATTTAAATCTGTTTTTATTATACTTTTTTATACCCACATTTTTTTGTTTCTTGGCAGATAATTCCACCCTTGTTATCATCGATTAAAAGTGATCCACAATCTGGGCAAATCTCACCTGTTGGTTTACCAAATAATATATTTTTACATTTAGGGAAATTATCACAAGCATAAAAAGTCTTTCCTTTATTTCTTCCTTTTTTTGCTGTTCTTTCAACGATTTCTCCTTTATTACATTTTGTACAAGTAATCCCTGTTTTTACAAGTTCTACTTTTTCTTTATCTTGAGGTTTAATGTATTTACAATTCGGGAATCCACTACAAGCTTCAAATGTACCATATCTGCTATTTCGGAAAACCATTGGTTCTCCGCATTCAGGACATTTTTCACCTGTAAATTTAGGTTCGATTTTTTTCATTGATTTGTTTGCTTCTTCTACTAAAGGCATAAATGATTCATAAAATTCTGAAATAACTTTTACTTGATCGCCTTCACCAATTGAGATTGCATCAAGGATTGTTTCCATACGTGCTGTGTAATCAATACTGATGATTTCTGAAAAGAATTCATCTAATGCATTTGTTGTTAAAATCCCTTGTTCAGTTGGGAAAAATTTCTTATCTTTTATTGTTACGTATTTTCTATTTTTAATTGTTGTTATTGTTTGTGAATAAGTCGATGGTCTACCAATACCTAAGTCTTCCATCTCTTTAATTAATTTTGCCTCACTATAACGTGCTGGTGGTTGAGTAAAGTGTTGTGTTTTAACAATCCCATCAGTTTTAATCATCTTATCTTTTTCAAGAACTGGCAATTCTGAAAGTTCTACTTTTTCGTATTTACCATATGCGATTAAGTAACCATCAAATGAGACGCTTTGTGCATTTGCTTTAAATTCTGTATCATTATTTGAAAGGATAACATTAGTTCCATTAATAATTGCAGGTTTCATAAAATGAGAAATTGTTCTTAAATAAATCATTTCATATAATAAAAACTCATCTCGTGATAAATACTTCTTAACAAATGTTGGAGATAACTCTACATTTGTCGGTCTTATTGATTCATGTGCATCCTGAACGTTTTTCTTATTTGCTAGCTTACGAGGTTTTCGCGCGTATTCTTCCCCATACGTCTTGTTAACGTAACTAATCGCAGGAGCCGTAAATTCGTTGCTTATACGGTATGAATCAGTACGCATATAAGTTATCAAACCTACCGTCTCATTTTCTAAATCAATACCTTCATATAACTTTTGAGCAATTAACATAGTTTTTTGTGAACTGAAATTAATTTTGATTGAAGCTTCTTGTTGTAATGTTGATGTTATAAATGGAGGTTTAGATTCTCTTTTACGATTTTTATTTTCAACGCTTTTGATTAGGAATTCTTCATCTAATTCATTTACCAAATTGTTAGTGTCCACTTCATTTGTAAGAACTGGTTTTTTATTATTGACTTTAGTAAGTTCAGCTTCAAATCCAGGAAATTTAGCTTTCACTCTCCAATATTCTTCTTGAACAAATGCTTCAATTAATTTTTCTTTATCAACAATAATTTTTAAAGCAGCACTTTGAACACGTCCTGCAGATTTTGATTTTATTTTATTTTGAAGTAATTTACTTAATTTAAATCCAATTATTCTGTCAAGAATTCTTCTAGTTTCTTGAGAAGATACTAAATTTAAATCTATTTCACGTGGATCTTCGAATGCTTTTACTACTGCAGACTTTGTAATCTCATTAAAGATAACTCTTTGCGTTGGTAACTCACCAATATCTAATACTTCTTTAAGATGCCAACTTATTGCTTCTCCTTCACGATCTGGATCGGTAGCAAGGAAGATTTCGCTTGAGTTCTTAACTGCTGCTTTAAGTTCTTTTACTACTGCCGCTTTTTCTTTTATAATATTGTACTTAGGTGTAAACCCATTTTCAATATCTAACCCCAAACCGCCAACACCGCTTATTGATAGATCACGGATGTGACCTTTAGATGATAAAACTTCATAATCGTCACCTAAATATTGTTTGATTGTTTTTGATTTACTTGGTGATTCCACAATTACTAATTTCTTTTTCATAGAGATTCCTCCAGTCTTTCTATATATTATATACATGATTTGTAAAACACTGTCAAGTATTATGTTTCATATATATATTACATATATATAAATAATTTTACTTTATCTTTTAATAATAAATGTCATTCTATCTTTACCTTGATGATCCTTTTTCTGGATTATTTCAGCATTTTTTATATGTTTCTTAATAATTTTTTTAATCTCTTTCGCTTTATTATATGCATGTTCAAATGCAATTATGTATCTATCATTTAAAATGCTTTCGGCATCCTTAATTATAACTCGATAAAAATCTAAGCCGTCTTCTCCACCAAACAACGCTACACTTGGTTCATTATCTTTGACTAAAGGTTCAACATATTCTTTTGCTGGTATATACGGCGGATTAGAAACTAAAATATCAAATTTTTGATTCAATACAGGTTTAAGCATATCGCCTTGATAGAAAGTGACATTACTTTTTAATTTGATCGAATTTTCTTTAGCCACAAACAAAGCTTTATCTGATATATCAGTAGCGCTAACTTTCATTTTACTTTCTTCGATATCAAGTGTTACTGCTAAACAACCAGATCCAGTTCCAATATCAACAACATTTACTTCTTTACCATCAAATACTTCATCGTAAAACATTAAGATATTTTCAACTAATTCTTCAGTTTCAAATCGCGGGATTAAGACATCCTTATTAACGATAAAGGCGTGTCCATAAAAATACTCATGTCCTATAATATGTTGAACAGGAATATTTTTAACGATATATCTGTCTACTCCATAAAGGAAGTCTCGATAAACTGTTTTATCTATTTCATTATCTAATTCTGCATATAACTCTGCACTAGATAATTTCGAAAAATGAAGTAAAAGTAACTTTACTCCTGAATCTTCTTTTTGATTATCTATTGCGTATTGCTCATTTATTTTTAATATTTCTTTGTATGTTGGCATATTTCCACCTCAATTAACCAAAAGAAGAGCATAAGCTCTTCAAGTTATTCTTTTCCCTCAAGTTTTCTTTTTAATTCTTCTGTCATTAAAGCATCAATTATAGAATCTAACTTACCTTCCATTACACGATCAAGTTGTTGAATAGTAAATCCAATACGATGATCAGTAACACGGTTTTGCGGATAGTTGTAAGTTCTGATTTTTTCTGATCTATCACCTGTCCCCAATTTATCACGACGGACAATTCCTTCTTTTTCTGCTTTTTCTTGCATAATTTTATCATAAAGTCGTGTTCTTAAAATTCTAAGCGCAGTCGCTTTATTTTCATGTTGGCTTTTACCATCTTGACAAGTAACAATTAATCCTGTCGGTTCATGTGTTACTCTTACTGCAGAGTCTGTTGTATTTACTGATTGTCCACCAGCTCCACTAGAACGATAAGTATCAATTCTTACATCTGTCATATGTAATTCTACTTCAACTTCATCAGCTTCAGGTAAAACAATTACCGTAGCTGTTGATGTGTGAATCCGACCTTGCGATTCGGTTTGCGGCACACGTTGAACACGATGTGCTCCTGATTCAAATTTTAGTAAAGAATAAACAGCTTCACCACTTACAGTAAATTCAACTTGGCTATATCCGCCACCTTCATTTACTTCAGCAGTTGTAACTTCAACTTTCCACTTTTTGCTTTCAGCATATTTTAAGTACATTCTGTATAAATCTCCACAAAATATATTTGCTTCATTTCCTCCAGCTGCACCTCTAATTTCAACCATAACATTTTTTTCATCATTTGGATCTTTAGGAATTAATAAAACATGAAGTTTTTCTTCAAGCAAAATAAGTGACGGTTTTGCTTCGTCTAATTCCATTTGAGCTAACTCTCTCATTTCCAAATCTTCTTCTTTAATTAATTCTTTTAAATCTGTTATCGTATCAATAACATTTTTGTACTCTCTAAAAACAATAACTACCTTTTCAAGAGAACTTAGTTCTTTTGAAAGTTCAGTCATCTTCTTAATATCTTTTGCAATATCTGGGCTTGACAACAATTCATTAAGCTCCACATATCTTTCTTCTATCTGTTCTAATCTATTAATCATATATATCACTCCGGACTATATTATATTATAGTGTTTCTATTTTTTCAACTAATAGAGAATTACTTCTCTTTTTCATAGCTCTTAAAAGGATTAAGAACCACAATAATAGTATTACTCCTTTAAATACTGCTGTTAAACTTATAACCCACCATATTACGATAAATCCCATACTTCCGATTAACGCATAAGCAAATGGAATTCTTAAAGCATTCCCGGCAATTCCAACAATTGATGGAACGTATGTTTTCCCAAGTCCATTGAATGCACCAGCTGTTCCGATCTCAATAATCATAAATAATTGTGATATTGAAATAATCATTAAGTAATCTTTACCCATCGCAATCGTTTCTAAATCATCAAAGAATATTCCGAACAATTGTTCGGCAAAGATAAACATTAGTACACTTACAACTATACCATAAGGAATCAATAATTTTAAAGCTGTAAAATATCCTTCACGGATTCTATCGAATTTCTGAGCCCCAAAATTTTGGCCAATAAACGAAGCTAAGGCAACTTGGAACCCTGATGCTACCATCCATGAGAAAGCCTCAATTTGACTACCTAATCTTTGTGTTGCCATAACTCGCGAATCATCAAATGAAGCAACAATTCTTGCAATAACAATTACTATAATAGTAAAGATCATACTTTGAACTCCTGCAGGAACTCCAATTTTTAAAATTGCTTTAATTCGGTTTAAACTTATGTACTTTTTAAAATTGATTTGTACAGGTCGATACTTAGACATATAGATGTATAAGTAGATAACAAGGATTAATGCCTGTGAAATAACAGTAGCTATTGCAGCACCTTTAACACCTAATTCAAAATGAAGAATTAAGATTGGATCCAAAATCATATTTAAAACTAAACCAACACTAGTAATATAGAAAGTGTTTATAGTTTTACCAAGTCCATCATAAATACCATTAAATATATTAACTAAAAAGAAACTAAATCCAAATAATGAAATGATTCGCAAATAGTCATTTGCATAATTGACGATATTATCGTTTTCAATTTCAAAGAAATCAATAAATAATTCTCCAAAAAAGTATCCAAACGAAACATACATAGCAGCAAGAACAATCATAATAAGGAGTCCATTATTTGCATATTTTTTTACTTCTTCAAAATCATTTTTACCAGCTGATTGAGAAACTTTGACACTAGTTCCGATTTTAGCAATTAAAATCAATCCAAACCCTAACCACGGATAAAATCCAGCAGTCCCAATCGCCGCAACAGTTTCATTTGGATCCAGTCCAATACTCTCTGTTTTTCCAACCCAAAACATATCTGTTAAGTTATATGCCATTTGCACTAAAGAAGTTGCTAATGTAGGAATCGCTACTATTAGCAATTTTTTCATAATACTACCTTTTGTTAAGTCGATTTTCGCTTTCATTAAGTTCACCTGTTTTCTACAAAATAGTATACCACTATGTGAATATTTTTCAAAGAAATATATTCAAAAAAAAACTAAAATATTTTAGCTTTTTTTTTATTCCCAAATATCTTTTGTTTCTGGAAATATTTCAACTGCTCTTTTGAATATTCCGTGAATGTAAGCGATGAAAATACCATAATTAATTATCGGTATTTTTCTATTATTTACAGATTCTAATCGATATTCCATTTCATTTTTATTTAACATACATGCTCCACAATGAATCACAAGGTCGACCCCTTTTAATTCCTCTTCAAATGTATGCCCTGACGAATACTTAATATTAAATTTCTTTTTAGTATACTCTTTAAGCCAAGATGGAATTTTTACTGTTCCGATGTCTTCACATTGTCTGTGATGTGTACACCCTTCACTTATAAGTATATTTGCTCCATCAACAAGCGAGTCCAATGCTTTTACTCCACTTACTAATGCATTCAAGTTACCTTTACTTCGAGCGAATAGAATTGAAAATGAAGTAAGTTTAACATCTAAGGGAGTAATTTCTGAAACATACTCAAAAACTTGTGAATCAGTAATAACAAGTTTTGGTTTGATTTTATTTAATGTTTCTTTTAATTGAGTGGCTTGGATAACAATACTAATCCCACCCACATCTAATATTTCTCTTAAAGTTTGTTGTTGGGGTAGTATAATACGACCTTTTGGAGCAGCACTATCAATTGGAGTTACTAAAATGATAACATCACCTTTACTTACAAATTCACTAACTAAGGGTTTATTTTGAATTTCAATATTTAACAAATGTCCAATTACCTCTTTTAATTCTTTTATTCCGACTTTTGATAATGAAGAAACTTTTAAAACTTCTTTTGTGAACATTTTAGAATAATCTAACTTTTTATGTTTTATATCACTTTTATTTGCTACTAATATATAGTCTTTATGTTTATTCTTTATTTTACGAATAAGTTCTTTTTCATAACTAAAATCTGTTTGATTAACATCAAACACAATTATTCCTACATCAATTTTATTAATAACGTCTTCTGTACGTTTAATTCGGAGTTCCCCGAGTTCTCCAGTATCATCAATTCCCGCAGTATCGATTAATACAATCGGACCTAAAGGTAATATCTCCATAGTTTTATATACTGGGTCAGTAGTAGTACCTTTATGTCTAGATACTAATGCAGTTCCTTGGTTTGTAATTGCATTAATTAAACTTGATTTACCGGTATTCCTTCTCCCAAAAATTGCAATATGTGGTCTTAAAGACATTGGCGTTTTAATCATCGTTTCACTCCTTAGAAATAAAGATCTCTTTCACCATCAATAATTCGATTTATGTTATTGATAAGTTTATCTTTTACAGTTTGATTTTTAATATTTTCTGCATGTTCAAATACAAATTTGAATCCCGTTTCTTTAAGTTCTTCGTCACCAAAATCCATTATATATTCAGTTAAAGTCATAATGGCATTAGGCTCACAAATCAACCCAATAGCTCCACTTTTTGCAAGTTTCATAAATCTATCTCCAGTTCGACCTTTTCGGTAACACCCAGTACAGTATGAGGGGATGAATCCTTTACTCATTAAATCTTTCATAATCTCTAATACTGGTCTTTCGTCTGATAATTCAAATTGGTCGTGATCTTCTGTTTCTTGTTCTTCGTGATATCCTCCAACATCAGTTTTACTACCAGCACTGATTTGAGATACACCATGTAAAATAAGTTCGCTTCTAATTTCTTTTGTTTCTCTAGTTGATAAAATTATTCCAATATACGGAACAGATAATCTTAAGACTGTAACTAATCTTTTGAACTGATTATCGTTAATTATATGTTTGTAGTCTTCTAAACTCATACCTTCGGCTTTTTTAAGTCTTGGAACACTAATTGTATGGAATCCAACCCCGTAACAATCTTCTAAGTACTCGTTATGAATTATTAAACTCAAAACCTCAAACTTATAGTTAGCTAATCCAAATAGTACACCCGCTCCTACATCTTCAATTCCAGCAGCAAAAGCACGGTCAAAAGCATGTAAATGGTAATCATAATTACCTTTAGTGCTTTTTGGATGCATCTCTTCAAATGCATCTTTATCATATGTTTCTTGAAATAAGATATAAGTTCCAATCCCAACTTCATGTAACATTTTATATTCTTCAACTGTCGTAGCGGCAATATTAACATTTATTCTTCTAATTGAACTATTATCATAAATCGTATGAATTGATTCAATAACATACTCAATTGGTGTTTCTTTTGGTGATTCTCCAACTTCTAATGCTATGCGTTTATGCCCTAACTTTTCTAAATTAATCGCTTGTTCCTTAATCTCTTCTTGAGTCAATTTTCTTCTTGTAAATCTATTATCACGGCGGTAGCCACAGTATTTGCAGTTATTAATACAGTAATTTGAAATATAAAGTGGGGCAAACATTACAACCCTTGATCCGTATATTTCTTCTTTTAATTTTCCGGCAATGTTATATATTTTTTCAAGTTGATCTAAATCATGTGCATTTAAAAGCATGGCAACTTCAATGTGATGTAATCTTTGTCTTTTTGAAGCTTTATCTAATATTTCATCAATTTCTTGATGAGTTGGGTGGACTGCTGCTCTTAATACACGTTTAATATAATTTTTATTGATCATTATAAATACCTTCTTTTTCCATAAAGTCACCTACTGAATAATCAACATTGTGTCCATTATTCTTTAATTTAATTTCTAATCTATCTCTAAATTGCTGATAATTATCTTTACTAGTTAACTTATTACGGTATATCTTGTAGAGATCAACAGTCTCAGTCGGACTAAAATTCGGCATCAGAACATTAGCCCCTGATTTCAAAGCCATTTCTCTTCCACCATCTTCAATTGTTCCTAAAGCAGTTGTTGCAGGGATAAGTCCTCTTGGAACAACAAGCCTTGCTAGTGATACCATAATTAGTGTTTCATATAGCCCACCATTTTTAAAATCTTTAAATTTTGTGTGTTCATGATCAATAAAAGGTCCAATTCCAACCATTTCTGGTTGTAGCTTTTCCAAAAATAATAAATCATTTGCTAGGTTAAAATTCATTTGAAAAGGCGAACCAACCATAAATCCTCCACCAGTTTGAAATCCTAGCTTTTTAAGATTGTATAAAGCATCAATTCTTGTTTTATAACTCATATCTTTTGGGTGTAATAAATTATAATGACTTTCAGTTGCTGTTTCATGTCGCAACAAGTATCGGTCAGCACCTGCGTCTTTCAATAATTTATAAGAATTATAACTCTTTTCACCTAAGGATAAAGTGATTCTAGAATCTGGAAATTTATTTTTAATGTCACTAATTATATCAACTAACAAGCTATCATTAAAATAGGCATCCTCCCCACCTTGTAAAACAAATGTTCTATATCCTAATAAGTAAGCTTTTGATGCACATGATAAAATTTGTTCTTTACTTAGATGATACCTTTTAACGTGTAAATTAGAACGATTTATTCCACAATAAAAGCATCCTCTTGAGCAATAATTTGATATTTCAATTAACGCTCTTAAATATACCTTTTTCTGATAATATTTTTCCTTAACTGAATTTGCTGTTTTAAAAAGGTATTGCATTTCAAATTCAGTAATATTATCTAAAATATAAAGGTACTCTTCTTTTGACAATTTGCCTTTACTAAGCAATTTATCAATAGTTTTGTAAAGTAAAGAAGTTATAGAATTATCATTATGTATTCCCTGGTTTAGTTTTGGAAATATTTTATTCATAATAACATCACCTCTTGGCAATTATATTATACTATAAGCAAACAAAAAACTTTGTAACATTAGTTACAAAGTTTGTGTTTATATCAATTATTTTCTTAGTTACTTTTTTAAGATTTATAAGTCCTCTAATTGTCCAGAGTTATGTGTCGGAACTTTATATTCTTCAAAACTTTCAAAGTCTTTAAATTGACTGAATTGTTTTTTGAATGTTAAGTTGAACCCTTCAGGGTCAGTTGCACCTTGACGGTTTTTTGAGACGATAATTTTAACTTGATCTGGTGTTTCACTATCTTTATTATAATAGTCGTCACGGTACAAGAATAAAACAATATCAGCATCTTGCTCAATCGAACCAGAATCTCTTAAATCTGCCATAACCGGCATTTTATCTTGTCTTGATTCTACTCCACGAGATAGCTGTGATAAAGCAATAACTGGAACTTTCAATTCCCTAGCTGTTTCTTTTAATGTTCTTGAAATTTCTGAAACTTCTTGAACACGGTTTGGATTTGGTACTGAACCACTGAGAAGTTGTAAATAATCGATTATGATTAGATCTAATCTACCTTCTTGTTTTAGCTTACGACATTTTTGACGCATATCATTTACTCGAACAGTTCCAGCATCATCAAATACAATATTCATTTTAGAAATCTTTTCTTTTGCTAAAGAAATTTGTTGCCACTCTAAAACACTTAAATTACCGGTTCTGATTTTGGTACTATCAACAGATGCTTCACTACTTAATATTCTTCCTACGAGTTGATCTGTACCCATTTCTAGTGAAAAGAAGGCAATATGTGGATTATCATTAGCTTTTGCAACATTTGCTGCTATATTTAATGCAAATGCCGATTTCCCCATTGAAGGTCTTGCTGCAATAATGATTAATTCAGAAGGTTGTAATCCTAATGTATAATCATTTAAACGTCTAAATCCAGTATCAAGACCAGTAAGAAGCCCTTTATTGTTTTTTGCTTGCTCAGATTTTAGAATAACTTCCTCTGTAATTTCTGCAATCTTAACAAAATCTGTAGTTCTTCTTTCTTTTGCAATATCAAATATTATTTTTTCAGAATTATCAACAAATTCAATAGCATTTACAGCTGTAAATCCTTCATCAATAATACTACGACAAGCGTCTTGGATTTTTCTTGTAATTGATTTATCTAATACAATATCAACATAGTTCCCTAAATTTACAATACTTGGCACAGCTTCAATAAGCCCTAAAATATATTCAAGACCTCCCGCTTCAAGTAACAAACCTTTGGTTTCTAGTTTATTTGATAAAGTTGTATAATCAATCTCGATTAAATCAATATACAACTCTTGCATTGCAGTATAAATAACCTTATGACGATAATGAAAAAAGTCATCAACATTTAATTTATCAACAATAATTTTCATAACGCCTTGGTCTACAAAGACACTACCCAGCACTGATTGTTCTGCTTCTAGATTATGTGGAGTAATTTTTTCCATGATATCACCTTCTATTCCTCTACAACTAAAACATCAATTTTAGCTGTGACTTTTCTATGTAACTTAATTTCAACATCATGATTACCTAGTGATGATATATTTCCTTTTAATTGAATTTTTCTTTTATCAATTTTAATGTTATGTTGTTTGTTAAATTCATCAGCTATGTGTTTAGAATTAATCTTTCCAAATAATTTTCCGTTTTCACCAATTTTAACAAAAACTTTAACTGGCTTACCATCAATTTTATTTTTTAAGTCTCTCATTTCTTCTAATTCTTTCTTCTCTTGATCAAGAAGCTTTTGTTTTTCATCTTCTAATGTTTGCATATTTTCATTAGTAGCTTCTATTGCATTTTTACTTGTAAGTAAATAATTAGCGAACCCAGTTGCAACTTCAATGATTTCACCTTTTTTACCACGATTCTTAACATCTTTAATTAATATTACTTTCATTGGTTTATCCTCCTGATTTAGTTCTGTAAGTATCTCAATAAGTTTCTCTTTTACTTCTTTAATACTTTTATTACTAACTTGTGCTCCTGCATTATTTAAATGTCCACCACCATCAAATTGTTCCATAATAATTTGAACATTAAATTTATCTAAACTTCTTGCCGAGATTCCAATAGTATTGTCATCAATCTTTGCGATAGCAAAGGCCGCAATTGTATTATCTATTTCAAGAAGGTCATCCGCAATTTTAGCTAATAAATTTCTTTCTGCAGGAATATTTTCCGGAACTTCAACAATACCAAATTGATTATTAAATAATTCAGCTTTTGCTAATAGCTTTGATTTTAATTGAATTTCTTCAATACTCTCTCTTAAGATAGTTTTTACTTTAAAAGTATCTGCTCCATATTTTCTTAAGATTGCCGCTGCTTCAAATGTTCTTGCACCAGTACGATACATAAAGTTATTCGTATCAACCATTATTCCAGAAAGCATTACAGTAGCTTCAAATTGATTTAACTCAACTTCATTACTAGAAACACTGATCATTTCAACGATTAATTCAACGCTACTTGAAGCGTACGGTTCAATATAAGAAATTAGTGCATTAGGAATTGCATCAGATAATTTACGGTGATGATCAATAATTACTAATTTTTTAGTTTTAGTTAGAATTCTTTTATCAACAGTTTGTCCATATGAATGGTGATCTACAAGAATTAGCAAATCATCTTTTTTAATACTGTCTAATGAATCTTCTACAGTTACAAAGTGATCTAGTAATGTAATATATTCATATTCAACAAGTTGAATAATCTTTTTGACAGTTTTATCTAACTCATTAAAGTTAAGTATAATATAAGCTTCTTTTTTGGAAGCTAAAGCTAATTTTAAAACCCCCATAGCAGCGCCGATTGCATCAGTATCAGGGAATTTATGTGGCATAATATAAACAGCATGACTTTCATCAAATAATTTTTCTAATTTTTGTGTATTAATTCTTGTTGTAATTCTTGTTCTTTTTTCTGCTGTATTAGAATTGCCACCAAAGTATTTTAAATCACTATCAGCAATATTAACAACAACCTGATCTCCACCACGTGATAAAGCTTGGTTTAATGATTCTTGCGCTATTTCTCCAAGTTTATTTAATTTAATATCACTACACGCAATACCAGCACTCAATGTTATATGTAAATCGTTTTCTTTAGATAAGTTTGCGATTTCATCAACAATTTTGAACCCATTTGTAATTAACTTATCTAATTCTTTTTTATTCATAAAAGCAATTAATTTAGACGGTGTTAATGGTACAACGTACATCCCAAACTCATTTGCCCAGTCATCAAGTAGTCCTAAGTATTTACCTTGAATAACACTTTTTTCAGAAACATCTAACACACTAATAGCATCATCAAGATTATCTAAGTTTAAAACCCCAATTACATCAATACTTTCATCATATCTATTTTTGATAATTTCTCTTTCAGTAACAGGTGTTAAATACAGAATTCCTTTAACTTTGTCATTTGAAATTTCAAATATATCGGCATAAATCTTTTGTAAGAATAATTCTGAAGGTTCATTTTTAGAAACGTTCTTAAATATCGCTTTATTTATAGTTTCGATATTTCTATTTTCAAGATCATTTTCAAAAATCTTTTTTGAATAGTTATTTGCCCACAAAATATCAAATTTAGAATTATACAAAATAATTCCCAAAGGGATTTCTTCAGTAACTTGTTTTTCTGCAATATCTTTTCTGTTTATAACATCCATTGTTATTTCCAATTTATTTTTTAACTCAATTATTTGTTTGTTTTTAAAACGGTTTATTGTAAGCTGTAAAACAGCATTAAACAATCCAATTATTACAACCATTGAGAAAACAACAACAAAAATATCATTACCTATAAATAAGAAATACATGATCACAGTTAATGCAACAACAGTAAGAATAATTATTTTTGTATTTTTATTCATAATACCACCTCTTTTTAGTCTTGTTAATTATATCATAAATATTATATAATTCAAAAAAAGATAAGCTAAATTGTCATAAAAAAAGGTTACATCAAATATTGTTGATGTAACCTTTGTATTATTTAAAAATTAATACGGTTTTATTCTTTTACGAAAGGTAATAAAGCCATATGACGTGCACGTTTAATAGCTATGCTTAATTCTTTTTGGTAACCAGCTTTAGTTCCAGTAACACGTTTAGGTAAAATTTTACCACGATCACTAATAAATCTTCTTAGTAAATCAACTTCTTTGTAATCTATATATTGAACTTTATTATCTGTAAAGTAGCAACTTTTCTTTCTTCTTTTACGAAAATTGTTTGGTCTTGCCATTTGAATTCCTCCTTATTAGAACGGTAAATCGTCTTCCGAAACATCAATTGACGGAGTCGATTCCTGTTTTTGGTTATTATAGTTGTTTTGATTATTATAATTGTTTTGATTGTTTTGATTGTTTTGATTGTTTTGATTGTTTTGATTGTTTTGAT
>JASFZA010000113.1:0-3849 GCA_045046715.1 Candidatus Izemoplasma sp. | reverse complement strand
GTTAATGGATATGTTTCACCACTTTTAAGGACGTACATAACTAAAGTTTCATTAGGTAATACAGGATAATTTGCGGTACTTAATACTTCAATAGTGGAAGTCCCAGCAGTACTTTGATTAGCAACTAAATTCCAAGTTTTACCTTGTAAATCAATAAATCTTTGTGCTGTTGAATTATTATGAACTACTAAAGTGTATTCCCAGACACTCTGTGGGTCATAGATGACGTAAGATACAATTCCCCCACCATCAATATTAAAGTAAATATTAGATTGAATTGTTTCAGTGTCATTATAACTAAAGACATCTGTTGATTTACGTAGTTCGATTAATCCTTTGTAGTATTCAAATACGTCTATATTCGCTGTTTTTAAGCTCCAGTCGATTTGATTAGTCTCATCAGGACTTCGGTATGAATTGTGGTCGTAAGTTAATGTAGCGTCACATTCACCTTGGGCTTCACCGTTAATGATAATACAAGGTTTAGAACGCATTATTTCAACACCACCATGAATAAAGGGGATTCCCTGAGACGTTAAAATAATTGCATTTGCTTGTTTTTGCATATTAACAACGTCTTCATATTCTAAGTCTTCTGTTGATAACATAATCTTATCATATAGGGTATTGTTGTCATGAGCTGTTACATAGTTAATTGATTGATTTGGATTAACTGCGAAGGCACCACGAGAATCATCGGGTACATTTAAATCATTATGGTAAACACTACCAACAATTCCGATTTTTAATACTTCATCAGTTGATAATCCTTGAATAAATCCTAAATCAGTATCGTTCCAAACGGAACCTTTAATTGAGTTTCTTAAATCATCATTAAAGACTGCGACACTTGGCATCTGTGCCATGTTGTCAAAGAAAGCAGCTTCACTATCAGGCAGTAAACTAGTACCACCAGTCCACGGTTCACCATAAACCATAATTGTTGGATCAATCGCGTGTAGTGCATCAGTAATCTTATTCATTGTTTCATAATCATGAAGTTTCATTAAGTCAAATCTAAATCCACTAATGTTATATTCTTCTGCGTAAAAGACGGTTGAATCAACCATAAATTTACTCATCATGTAGTTTTCACTTGCGGTTTCATTACCTGTCCCAGATCCATTTGAGAAAGATCCAGCTTCAGTCATACGGAAGTAGTATCCAGGTAAGATTAAATCAAAGTTTGAATCAGAGCTTTTACCAGTATGATTATAGACAACATCCATAATTATTCTAATATTTTCATTATGGAATGCTTGAATTAAAGTTTTAAATTCAGTAATTCTAACTGATCCATCATATGGATTAGTTGAGAAACTACCTTCAATTGAGTTAAAGTTTTCGGGCATATATCCCCAGTTAAAGATTGTATCTTTTTTTGATATATATGAAGAATCAGTTAAACGTGTTTCATCAACTGCGGCTCCAAAGTCAAATACAGGAAGTAGTTGAACGTGGGTAATTCCAAGTTCAACGATATGATCAAATCCGGTAGTAACACCGTTATAAGAAGTTCCACTTTCAGCGAATCCAAGAAAAGTGCCACGATATGCTTCTGTACCATTCCATGTGTCATGGGTTGTATAATCTCTTATTTGTGCTTCATAGATAATTGCGTCATTATAGTCAGTCATGATATTAGGACGATAATCACTTACCCAAGAATCAGGGTTTAATCGTTCAAAATCAACAACCATACCGCGATATCCGTTAACACCAGTACTGAACGCGTATGGATCAACAACTTCATTAGTAATTCCAGAATTAGTAACATCATAGGTATAATAAACACCGTGTAAGTCACCAACAACAGTTATTTCCCAAACACCTTTTTCAATTTTTATTAAATCATACATCATATAAGGAACGTCAGTTCCAGTGATACCATCATAATCAGTATCATAACTGTTGTGACCGACGTCGTATAAGTTTAAAGTGATTGAATCACTGATTGGAGCCCATAGTCTAAAAGTAGTAGATTCGGTAGTATATAAAGCACCTAAATCACCATCATAAGCAAAGTTATCATTAAATTCATCACTTGAATATATTCCACTTAAACTAATCGGATAATTTTTAGGTTCATAACCGGCTTCGTTAAAATCAAATTCGATAGTATAACTTTTACTTAAATCAACACCACCATCAATCGATAATGTCCCACTAAGTGTATTCATTGTGAAATCACTAAAAGGGATGCTTACACCATTTTCAAAAACAGTAACATCACTTTGTGTAACCATATCAGTTAGAGTGAAATTAACATTATCTAAACTTGTAAAGCCAACATTCATCGCGCGAGCGCTTGTATCAACAGCACTTGCATCAGAATAGATAGTTGCGTCTCCTGAAACTAAATAAACATGGACATCACCATTAACGTCAGGTGAAGTCATATCGATAAATCTATCAGCAGCTATATCTTTAGTCCAAGAACCATCTCTTACAATAAAACCTATTCTTGTAGAACCTTCAAGATATGATCCTGCAAGATCAATTTCGTAGTATTCTCCGAAATCGTCAGTTTGATCAAATAACTTATAAAGTCCGTCTCCGGGTGTCGGCTGGTTAGCCCAAAGCCAAAGTCCCCAGCTACCATAGTCATCATCAAAACGATGATAATGGATAATTAATTTATCTGCTTCAGTGGCGTGAACGCTAGTGTTAATGCTTATAACACCAACAAAAAATGTCATTAAAATTATTAAACTTGTTCGTAATATTCTCATAATTTCCTCCTTGATATCTAATAAGGTAATTATATCACAAAACATAGCTGGGAGTGTTATGGTAGCGGTTTCTTCTTTTGAAAAAGTAAAGAATTTAGTTGATAAATATTGTATAATAATATTGTTAAGTAGTGTAAACTATAATATAATTTAAATATAAATTTTAATGAAGGATGTATCTAATATGAAAAGACAATGGTGGCAAGACGCTGTAATATACCAAGTATATTTAAGAAGTTTTAAAGATAGCAATAATGATGGGATTGGTGACTTCAATGGCTTAATTTCAAAACTTGATTATTTAAAAGATTTAGGAATAAATACCGTTTGGGTATCACCCCATTATCAGTCACCAATGGATGATAACGGATATGACGTTTCTGACTTTTATCAAGTAAGTAAAGATTATGGGACAATGAATGAATGTTTAACATTTATTGATGAAGCTCATAAATCAAATATAAAAGTAATATTTGATTTAGTATTAAACCATGTTTCCGATGAACATGAATGGTTTAAAGCAGCACGGGATATTAAACATAAAGATCATTTAAAGTATAAAGACTATTTTATTTGGCAACCTCCAAAATTTACAAAATCTAGAAAAAGAGAAATGCCGACACAATGGGTATCATGGTTTGGGGGACCGGTATGGGAATATGTTGAGGATTTAAATGAGTATTATTTACATATTTTTAGTAAAAAGATGCCGGACTTAAATTGGCATAATGAAGATATGAAAAATGATTTAAAAGATATGATTAAATGGTGGATAGATAAAGGTGTTGATGGTTTTAGAGTTGATGCTTCAAATCATCTTGAAAAGGATTGGGATTTTCCAGAAGGAAATCCTGGATATGAATACTTTTCAAGTTTACCAAAGCATCATGAATATTTAGCAGAACTTGGAAAAGAGATATTTATTCCAAGTGGAGTAATGACTGTTGGTGAAGCGGGTGGAGCAACTCGTGAAGAAGCCTTAAAATATTGTGGGTTTGAAAGCACTGAATTTGATATGTTAATTCACTTTGGACATTGTTGGGCTGATTGTGATTGGAGCAATAAGGTTATAAGTGGTAAATGGTCTAAAGGTGAAATCGATGTGGTAAGTATTAAA
>JASFZA010000112.1:0-4989 GCA_045046715.1 Candidatus Izemoplasma sp. | reverse complement strand
TAAATCAAATTCAACATTTGTATCAATATAGTAATACATTAATAGATCAGAAAAGATTAAACTAGATTTAGCACTGTCACACGCTAAAATTCCTGATGCAATTGTACAACTTGTATCACTCGTATCAAAGTCATTAGTATCTACAACGTCATCATAATTATCAAAACCATCAAAAGTAGCAATACTAACAATCGAACTTGTCGTTAAAATAACCGCAAAAAATAAGATAAATAGGAGCGCTCTCCATAATCCATCTTTCCGATAGTTTATTATTTCTTTTGGGTATACTAACCCATCTCTAACTCTATTAAACATATTATCACCAAAAGTATTATACCATAAAATTCACTAATATATTATAATGTGTTAAAATTATAATCGAGGTGGAATTATGAATTTAATGACAAAAGAAAAAAGATATAATACGTTAAATGCTTTTTACCGTAATAAATTCGGTAAAAAGGTTTTTAAAATACCATTAAATGGTAATTTCACATGTCCAAATAAAGATGGTAAAAGTGCTTATGGTGGTTGTATCTATTGCACTGAATCTGGTAGTGGCGACTTTGCTGGAAATAAAGACCAATCCTTAAAAGAACAATATAAAAACATCTCAACAATGATGAAGAAAAAATGGGATGGTTACGTTATCGCATATTTTCAAGCGAATACTAATACCTACGCTAGTATTGAACGACTACGAGAATTATATTATGAAGCACTTGGACTTGATGATAATATCGTCGGATTAAGTATTGCAACAAGATGTGACGCCTTTAGTGATGGTATTTATGATTTACTTGAAGAAATAAATCAAAAGACTTATCTTCAAATTGAACTGGGTCTTCAATCAATAAAAGATGAAACTAACGAGTTTATTAATCGCGCTCATTCAATGGAGTGTTTTGATAACGCCGTTAAAGAACTCCGTAAAAGAAATATTGATGTTGTTGTCCATATCATAAACGGGTTTCATACTGAAACTAAAGAAGATATGTTAAACACAGTTAGACATATTAATACTCTTGATATTCAAGGATTAAAAATTCATTTACTTCATATTATGAAAAAAACAGCATTAGGCCAATTGTTTTTAAAGGAACCTTTTAAAATATTAACCCTTGATGAATATAAAGTAATTGTAGCTGATCAACTAGAAATACTTGATCCTAAAATAATAATTCATCGCCTGACTGGTGACAGTCCACCAGACCTTTTAATTGCTCCTTTGTGGAGTTTAAAAAAGTTTGTAGTTATGAATGAAATTGACAAAGAAATGAGAAATAGAAATACCTATCAAGGACAAAAATTTAACTCTCAAAATTGACGATGTCAATTTTGAGAGTTATTTTACTAAATATTTTGCTTCATCATAAATTAATGATAAGACAAGCATATCTGCACTTCCACCTGGTGATATATTGGTAAGTTTATACTTTTCACTTAATCCGTTTACTTTTTCAATATTATTTTTATAACCGCCATTACTCAATATTATTTTAGTTTCTTCTTTTATTTTAATTAGTGTTTCTAAAGAAGTTTTATGAATTATTGTAGTATCATCAAGAACACTCATAAAATACATTAAAGTATCCAGATTACTCAGATACTCACCTTTATTAAATAACGATGGTAATCCATTAATTGCCTCTCCCCTTATTCCCTTGATATTATATTCTTTGTATATTATATCTGAGTTTGATTTAGATGTTCTTTTTTCAAAATCATTATAGTAATTTCCGATTATTGATTCTGCAATATAAATTATTTTAGATCGTAAGTATAAAATGTCTCGATTATTAATAATCGTATTAATAAGTGCAGGAAGAAATAGCCCAATTAAAAAAATTAAACCTTTATGCGTATTTATCCCTTTTGTTGCCTTAAACATATTGGATTCAGTATTTAAACCTATTTCTTTTAACTTTATTGGATAAATAGCTGTTAATCCATGTTTTAAATACTCAATGACCCCACTGCTTATTGCTTCTTCACTATTAATGAATGTCTGATAATCCATATCCGTATGACATCCTGAATTTCTCTTAGATACCAACCCAAATTTAGGATAAAGTTCTAGTTCACAAATAATCGCCTTGCTAGTTAATTGACCTAACGACTTAACTAAATATTCGTTAACTTCATTAGCTATAACATTTAATATTTCAGCAGTACTATGCGTTTGACTTCTTGTGCAAACAATTGCCTCTTTAGAACAAACAAAACACTTTCGTTTGCTTAAACCTAAATCTGTTCTTCCAATCGCTCCTTTATTTAAATAGCAGTCAATATCAACAAACTTTCCAAGCGGATGAAATGATTCAATGTAATGGGTTAATCTTTTTAAATCAAATTTATCATATTCAACTACAAAGAGAAAATAGTTTCCATCTAAAGAATCTATTTTCTCTTTATTAATAATATTGTCTTTTAAAATACTTGATAAAAGTTTATCAAATATTTTAATTAATAACTTACTATTATTAGTATTTTTATTATTACCTGGTGTATTTGCTTTTAAGATAACAATTGATTTATTACTTATTTTATTAGAAATATCATTGATGTGGTTTCTTCTTGATTCTCTCGCCTTTAATAGATCGTTCATTAGTGTCGAGATAACTCCTTTGATTGGATTTCTTTTATTACCTTTTGTCCAGCTTTTGAGATTAAGTAATTATAAGTAGGAACTGGAACATAGGCTTTTATTTCATCAATTTTATTTTCGTGAATAAGTTTTCTAACATACGATGCGCTAATTGCGATGTCATCTATTGCTTTTCGTTTGATTATCGTTAAACTTTTAGCTAAATACTTTTTCATTACTTCATTGTACTTATTAGTATTCTTGCTAAAAGGTTCACTTCCAACGTATCTCATCGTTATATTGAAGATTTCTGTATAGTACTGCTTATAAACTAATACATCGATAAGTGTTTGTTCATCTTTGATTAAACTATCTTCTCTTAAAAAGTATTTGGGAAATGTTACTCTTGATACTAAATAATTCAAAGTTGGTAAGACTAAAACATTTTCTAAATGTTTTACAGATTCTTTGATGATTTTAAATCGATCTTCAAATTTAAAACTTGATAAGTCCTCGCTGACAACAAAAACAAGTAACTCTTCACTTTTTTTACTAGCTTCTTCAATTAAGTAAAGATGACCATAAGTCATTGGGTTAGCATTAATAATTATTGCCGATTTTGGACAATCACCAATATTATACTCTTGTTTTAAATTGTTTAGGACATGATTTATATTATCTCCGCCTTCAAGTAAAGCTGAAAGGTGTGTTTTAGTTATTAATTTCATATTAAGTGATTCAAATATATTAATGTTTTCAGGTTTAGTATAAACAAAGTAATGGTAGATATCCCTTTGCATTAATATATTTACTAAATGTGAAAACATTAAATTTGTTATGTTCTCACCTGTATGATTTTTATTAACCAAAAAGCACTTCATTATGTTATTAGCTAAGGAAGCAGTTCCAATTAGTTCTTCTTCGTCATAAACAAGAATTGAGTAATTAATATCTTGTTCATAGTCTAAAGAACTACTATTTAGAAATTTAATTAGTACCTCACGTTCGCTATCTAAAATAACTTCTATTATAGTTCGCAAAAAATCACCACCTATACTTTATATATTTTATCAATTATTTCATAAGTACGATCTTCAACATACCCAATAACTTCACTTTCTTGCTTAATTTCTTTTGGAATATTTGTATAACTATGTGCAATATCTGACAATTCTTTGATTGTCATGATATTCAATTTTGAATTTTTAAGTTTATTTATAAGATCAACTCGTAATGGATTAATAGCTATCCCACGTTCAGTAACTAACACATCGATGTTTTTACCTAAAGTCGTAATAGTTGTAACGTGTTGCTTAATAACCGGGATACGAGCTTTTATCAGCGATGAGACGATGATTGATAGCTTAGCATCAGTTGCGGTATCGCTATGACCACCACTTCCACCAATGATAATTTGGTGAGAAGATGTTGTCACGTTAACATTAAAATCATAATCAATTTCCGTCGCCCCTAAAATAACAATGTCTAAATCTTTTATAACTCGTTCAGAATTGCTTGGATTAGCATATTTTGATGCGCTAATAGCGATATGATTTTTATTGCGTTTTAACGACTTAACTGCTTCAAGATCAAAACACTGAACGTCATATAATTTGTCAACTAATCCTTCTTCTAACATATCAACATGAAACTGTGTGATACCTCCAGAAAAGAAAGATGCTTTAATCTTATGCTTTTTCATAATTTCACCAATATCGAATGTTGTTCTTAATGAAACTCCACCAGCACCACTTTGATAAGAAAATCCAGTTTTAAGATATCCAAGTTCATCAATAATTTCTGATGTGTATTTTGCTATTTTGATACCGATAGGATCAGTCGTTACTGAAGTAGTTCCACTAACGATTCCTGTGCTGTCTCCAATCGAATCAACTACGACAATATAATCAATATGTTCACCAAGTATTTCGGGTTCTGATATTGTGTCTTCTACTAAAGTATCAGTTATAATAACTTTAATTTTTGCATGGATACTATCAGCAATAACATAACCTAAACTACCACAAGCATTTTTACCTAAATGACCAACAGCATTTCCATGGTGGTCAACGTACGGTGCAGCAATATATGCAATATCAATTAATGTTTTGCCTTCAACGATTGACCGTGCTCTACCACCGTGTGTTTGCATTAAAAGTTTACCTGGTAATCCATTTTTAGAAATGTATTTCGCCACAGGTCCATTCATATAATTAGTTGTTATGTTGTTAATTTGATTATTCTTTATCAAATCTAAAATAGATAAATATGAAGGAAATATTGCACTTGGAAATAAGTTAATTTTTTTAACATTATTTTCTAAGTAATTTTCCAGTACTAAATTAATAACAAAATCGCCATTGCGTAAATGATGATGAAAAGAGATATTTTTAGATCGGAAG
>JASFZA010000111.1:0-25029 GCA_045046715.1 Candidatus Izemoplasma sp. | reverse complement strand
ATTTCAACATTACTGTCACGACTATTTCTAAGTAAACCATCAGCATATCCAATTGGTAGTATTCCTATAATTTCATCTTCTGATGCTTGATACGTTGCCCCATATCCTAGATACTCATCTTTTTTTAGGTATTTAAATTCAGCAACATGGGTAATTAATCTAAATGTATTTTTCAAAAACTTAGTTTCGCTATCTAAGGTTAATCCATAAAGTGAAATTCCAAGTCTAACATGTGTTGAATATTTAATGTCAGTTTCATACTTTATAGATGAACTAGAATTTGAAACATGAATCATTTGAAAATCATAATTGACCATATTAATAAAATCATCAAATAAATTCGTTTGTTTCTTATAATACTTATCGTCACAGTCAGCTGTTGCAAAGTGAGTGTAAACTCCCTCGACATTAACAAACTTGTTTTTAGATAATTGTTCTAAAACCTGTTTAGCTTTCTCAAAGTTTTTAAAGCCCAACCTATTCATTCCAGTATCAACTTTTAGATGAAGTTTTAGCGGTTTATTAAAACTGATTATTTTATCAAGTAATGAGTCATTACTCAAAGTGAAAGTAATGTTCTTTGAAGATATCATTTCAAGTTGATCAGGATACACAACACCCATTACTAAAATATCAATATTTGGTAATGTACTTCTTAACTCTAAAGCTTCTTCAAGTAAAGACACTGCAAAGTAGTCAATATTTTTACTGTATAAATATTTTGATACTTCGATCATTCCATGTCCATAAGCATTTGCCTTAACAACAGGTATTACTGTTTTCCCGTTTAAGATCTTTTCGACACTCTTAAAGTTACTGTAGATGTTTTCTAGGTTAATCTCTACATACGTCTTACGATATAAATTAAACATAATGTTTACTAATATATTTTGAAGTATTTAAACTTAATAAACTTGAATACGATAATTTAAATAAGACTGTATCACCTATTTCATAATGATTAATTGTATCATTCATATTAAGTATTATATGATCACTACTACTACCTAAAATTTTAATTGTATCAAACGGTATAATTTCATTATGATCTACATCTTGTTTTCCGATTGAAATAATGCCTCGAAGAATTTCGCCCAAATCATCAAACTTAGGAGTTTTGCCAAAAGCATTCATTCCAATTTCACCTATTGGTATTGAAGGTTTTAGTTTCAATTCAACAATTTCGGCTTCTAGTGTAAAAACATCATTATACATATTATCTAAGTAATCTCCGTATGCTGTCTCTCTTCCTAAAACAATAGCTTCACCGATTCTTAAATTATTTATACCCTTTGGTAATTTTCTATTCAGTAACATATCAAGGCTAGAGCTATTTCCACCTGATATTATTTGAAGAGATATTCCGAAGTTGTTTACTATTTCTTCTTTGATATTTAAAAGTTTATCATAAATTGTTGCTGAGGGAATTACACCACCGTAACAAGTTAAGTTTGTCCCTATTCCAGCAAGTACAATGTTTGATAATTTTATAACTTCCTTAACTGTTTTTAATAGCTCGTCAATATAAAAAATACCTTCTCTTAAATCACCTAAATCTAGCATTAATATAACTTTATGAATAATGTTATTTTCAATAGCTACGTTGTTTAAATATTCAATCGTTTTAAGTTCAGAATTAAGAGATATATCAGAATATGTAATTACGTCTTGTGCTTCACTTATCGAAGGAATTCTTAAAAGTACTTTTTCCTTGTCTGTTTTCATACTCTTTAGATTTTCTATTCTAGAATCAGCAATGTAATCCGCAGATGATAGATTTATGATATCCACTAGATTTTGGTCAGCTGAAAATACTTTTGTTACCACCATAATTGTCAGACCTTGTTTATGTGCAACATTTAAAATATGATCAAGATTATGTTTGAATTTTTTCTTGTTAATTATTAGTTTTGGCAACATCGTATTCATCTCCAATCTTTAGTGAGTTCTTTAATATTTGGTAAGCCTCTTTTTGATACTTTAACGATAGTACTCCAACACTTGCCATAACGTAATCACTATCCTTAAGAATAGTGATATTTTCTTTTGGCGTTAACTTTGTAGTGCTGTTTGAAAGATACTGTTTAATCATCAATTCAGGACTACTATGGTGTAATAAAGCACCACCAGTAAGAATAATAAACTCAACTTTTGTTAAATCTTTACCATCCGGTATTATTTTTTGACCATTAGTTGTAAATACTCTTTTTAAATCACCAATGTGTCTATCTAACGCTTCTGTTGTACATTTGCTTGTTAAGATATCAACTAAATCTTTTTGGATATCTGTTACAGGTATGTATTTATATTCAACCAATACTTCATCTAATTTTAAACTAGAAATATTTAATTTTTGTAGCAGTTTTTCTTTATCAAAAAGACTAATAACATTTTTATGATTTATAAATACTCCTAAATCACCTTCGACAGTTCTTTTTAGTTTTGATTCGCCTTCTTGGTATTTTTCGTATTCTTCACTAGGTTCTGAAATCGAATGAATATCTGTTGTAGCACCACCTACGTCAATTGTTATTATATTGCCGATTCTTTCATTAAGCATCATTGTTGCTTCCATAACACTTCCTGGTGTAGGCATTATCCTCTGATTCACTTTATCAAATATTCTATTCATGCCTTTTGCATGAATTATATTCTCTTCAAATGTTTGGTATATTACTTTTCTTAATGGCAATATATTCATGTAATCTACCCTCGGATATACATTTTCAACTATTTTCAGTAAATTTACACTATCATATTCAGCAAACAATTTCTTCATATATGAATGGTTTTCAATATTACCTGCATATATAATTGGAATTTTTAGATTCAATTTAAGGATTTGATTTGCATTGTACTGTGCATTTTTTCTTTCACCGTAATCAGTACCTCCAGCGATAAGAATAATATTTGGTTTAATCTTTAAAATTTGTTCTAAATCGTCATCAATAATTTTATTAGCAGTTACTAGATGGATATTTGCTCCAGCGTTTAAAGCGGCTTCTTTTGAAGCTTTAACCGTCATTTCATATACAAGGCCATGAACAGTCATCTTTAATCCACCTGCAGCACTACTTGTCGCAAACATTTCTTTATATGTAAGAATATCAATTCCCATATTAGTTTTCAAATCTTCTATCGCTAAATCTAATCCTATATTAACATCGGTACCAACTGTAGTCCCTGAAATACCACGATTAATAAATCGTGGTTTATCTGAAAATACTGTAAAAGCATTTACAATTGTAGTTGTACTACCTATTTCAGCAACAAGTACATCAATTATCATATTAATCATTCATTTCCTTATGCTTTTTAATTATAAAACTCGCAATTTGGATTCCTTTGGTCCCCCGACCAAATCCTTGATCCATTCTATTCTTAATTGCAATTTCAGGTGTTACTTGAGTTCCACCTGAAATTAAGATAAGTTTGTCTCTTACCCCTTTTTCTACTGCATAATTATGTAATTTTATCATATTTTTATAATGAGTATCATCATGTGAAATAATTGTTGACATCATAATGCATTGTGAATTAGTTTCAATTGCTGCATCAACAAATTTTTCAATAGGAACACTTGTTCCTAGATACTCATATTTAATCCCGTATTTTTCTATACCTCCATGTTTGATATCAAGAATTTCTCTTATACCAACACTATGTTCATCGTTTCCACCTGTCCCTGCAACAACTTTTATTGGATTCTTTTTAATGTATTCCATAACTTCTTCTACAGAAAGCTCCTCTATTATCGCTGGTAAGACAAGTTCATCAACTTTTATATCAAAGTCAAAAGTTCCTTTAATTTGTATCCTTGTTCCTTCACTTGGATGTAATACTTCCTTATGAATAACTTCAATATTTATTAAATTCATCTTCTTACCTGTTTCTATTGCAGCAGCTTCAGCAATTCTTATACTTGTAGCAAAGAATAAATCTACCACAACTGTTCCATCACCTAGCCATTCAACTTCGGGCTTTAATAAGTTCCCCGAACGGTATTGTTCATTACTATCCATTCTTAAATATACATTGTCTGTTTCATCCAACTCATCTATAAATTTGATCATTGATGGGTTTTCAAATGTACATCCGCCAATTAGCTTTGATGGGTCTTTAATATAATCTTTATTATATTGCTTAATATTATTATATCCATAATGTGCAGTAACTGGGGCCATATAATCTGGGTCTCTTTTAATTACAGTTCCGGCTCCAATACCGCCGTTAATATCACGGCTGATTCCATCGCCATTACGTTCAGGATATTCTCCACTATCAACAAACATCCCAGCTTCAACAGCATTAAAGTATCCGCCCATATCGATAATTTCTTCCATCATTAATACGGCGCGTTCTTGAATTTCTCGTTTTTTATCAACAATGTATCCTTTATCTTTAATTTCTACCATTGATAGTAAATCATCCATTCCAATCAGTGCTTGTTTAGCGGTATCTAGTGCTTCAATATTATACATATGCCAAGGCACGTTTCTACCTTCGTCTGGTGTAATAGTTGATTGGATATCTGCCGAAGTTAATCTTGAGACTAGCAAGTTGAGAACATGAGTAACTGTCGCTTCACGCGTTGAACTATCCATATACTTAGTATTCATTTGCGCTCTCATTTTATAACTACTTAAAAACTCTCTGAGGGCAACTGCGTATGGTAAATTTAATTTTAAATCAGGAGTAGGAGAAGCGGCTGGAGGAACAGTAGATAAACAAATATTTTCTGGTTTAATTCCAACTTTTTCACTAAATCTTGAATTAATAACATGTTGCACAAGTAATTCAGGCATAACTTTCCATGCATCGCGAGCTGTTGCATTTGCATTATGAGCTCCATCAATTTGAGCTATATTTGCGTAAGCTAAAATCATTTTACTTTCAGCGGCATCAACGTAACTTCTAACTGCATTAATATTTCTATACAACACATTATATTGTGGGTCTTGATGGGCACCATTAACCCCTTCTTCTGTAAATAATACAGCAATCTCTGGTCCTGCAACTCCAGAAACATAAGAGTGATAATTAATTGGTCTTCCAACTTCTTCCTCAATTAAATCCAAAGCTTTTCTTTGTGCTCTTAATTGTTTTCTAGTTATCGGAACTCCACCAATACCTTGGGGTGTTCCTTCTAACAATCCATCAAAATGTGATTGTCCAGCTGTTCTAATCACCATTATATGATCTGCTCCATGGTAAGCTGCCATTCTCATTCGTCTTATATCGTCTTCAAAACGTCCTGATGCAATTTCAGTTGTGATTACACAATCAGGTTGTGGATCAATTCCTCCAAGATATCTAGCACTTGGAAGTGGTACAAAGTTTTTAAGTGATGGGCTTGCTTGTTCATATGTAAATTCTCTAATCTTCTGCGGTTTTACGTCGCGCCATACCCATCCTCTTTTTTTAGTTTGATAATGTTCTAAATCTCTTAATATTTCGCGGATATCTAATTTTTTATTAGGTTCTAGTTGTTTCATTATTGTTTAAAATATTCCTTTAAAAAATCAATATGTTTTCCTTCTATAATATCATCACCCGCGCGGTTTAATTCAATACCAAGATCTTTATTTATTGCGTATATACAATGTCCTGCACCTTTTTTTAGAAGATCATTATCATCAAGTAAATTTACTATATCTTTTGCTTGTAGGCTTGAAAATCCCATTCTCAATAAAATACTTCTTTCTATCGATTTAGAAGTATTTTCATATCCTAAAACCAGTAAAGGTTCTATCATTTTATCAGCAAGTTCATAAAAATACTCTTTAAGTCTAGTATCGCTCATACTTGCTAAATGCTTTCTTCTTTGCAAAAAGTCATCTTTTCTTTCTTCCATAATTGCCTCCTAAGTAATTAGTGATTTAATTTTGTTAATACTTATATTTAATTCTTCACTTAAAAATTCAAAGTCAATATCAGTAAGTTTAATATCAACAAAACGTTTCAAGTATGATTTTCTTAATTTATCCATTTTTATCTCTTTATGTTTTAACAGTTTTCCTGAAGCTGGAAAAATTATATTTTCACCTGGTACCTCATCCTGTGGATTTCCAACTAAAATATCAATACCATTTTTTCTAGCAAATGTAATTTGCGGATTGATATGTTTTCCTGCACCTGTATACTCTGTTTCTTGAACTACAATAATTTCGTCTTTGTTCATAGTTTGCGCTAAACTAAAAGCTGCCGCTAGACTAATGTTACCAGCTGGTCCTCTTTCCATTCCTTCTAGCATAGCAAGTGTTTCAGTCATAAAGAAAACACTACCTTGATTTACTAAAATGTAACTATCCATATACCTTAATGGTCTTGCAGCACTTCTAGGAACATCACTTCGATCTGGAAAAGTACAAAATGGAATGCCAAACCCAGTATGCCCAGTTGTAAATGATTTTTTATTAAAATCATTATCACTTGCCATATGCAAGCCATATAAATCTACACTTGCGGCGATAATTTTTGTATTTGTAGCTCCCGCATTTTTTAATCCTCTTGCTGTTCCTGTTAAATTTCCACCACCTGCATTTGTAATGACTACCGCTTCAGGATATTTATTCGTTAGTTGAAATATCTCTTTCGCAATTTCATTTCCTAAAGTTTCAATACCCATTATTCCATAAGGACTATATAAAGAAGCGTTAAAGTATCCAGTTTCATCAAGTAATTTCAAAAACTGATAAAATAATTCTGGACCGACAGATAACTGAATAACTTCAGCTCCGAATGCTTCGCATTTTCTCGCTTTTTCAATAATTTCTGGCTGACTTCTATTTTTAGAATCAAACATTTCTTGAACAATAATACATTTTAACCCATTTCTTGCAGCTAGCGCCGCTACAGCCGCTCCATAGTTCCCACTAGTTGCTGCAATAACACCTTTGTACCCTAGCTTTTTAGCTTGATAGACACTAAGTGCTGCTCTACGAGCTTTAAATGATCCTGATAGGTTTGCCACTTCATCTTTCAAAAAAATCCTAGCACCTTTACCAGGTTCACTAAATTTTCTTGCATATTTAGTAATGTTTTTTAATTCAATTAATGGTGTTTTACCAATCATATTTTCTGATTGAATATTTATAATTTTATCTAACGAAAAATTCTGATCTTTCATCATCGACTCGTAATTAAATCCAATCCCTTTATTTTCGTATTTATCGTAATCAATTTTAACAGACTTTTTCATAATTTCATTTTTTCTAGACATCATTTTTTCATATGATTTACTCATAAATGTCACCATACATTTCACTTTTAATAATATGATCTATTTCTTTAATTTCTTTGATGAATTCGCCATAATTATGTTTATAATATGGTTCACTTTCTTTTAATCTTCCTGTTTCAAATCGGCCTGTTTCTGTTTTTATTGTTACTATATCGAATAAGTAACTATCTTCTTGTAAATAGCCCTTTATCCACATCTTAAAAGGAACTTCTTTTGTGTCATTAGGAAGACTAGATGATCTTTCGTCTGGTTGAAGTATTGTTTTCCTAATTCTAACAAAGGTATTTTTCTTAATCATCATTTTCATCCTTTCCAAATCCTGATCCTTCGATTGCTATATTACTAACATATCCAATTGACAACGCGAAGAATGTAAATCCATAGATACTTAAAAATCCACCCCACGCTTGTGCAATAGATGATTCAAGTGATGGTGAAATATCACCATAACCAAGCGTTGAAACTGTTACAACTGTGTAATATAAAAAGTCTCCATATTCATGGTCACAAGTAGTTGTAAAATAAGGTTGCTCATTTGGATCAGTTGGATATACTTCTGTAAAACAATCATCGGTGCTAAATACGTAGGTCTCTTGATCCCAGCTGTAAATACTAAATGCAACGACACTTGCATATAACATTACATATATATGGAATGAAAAGAAAATCATAAATACTGCTTTTGTCACTTTGGATGAATGATTGCTTTCCTTTAAATTTTGAAAGATATTTATTTCACCAATAATCATATTTAAATTAACACCTAGTAGTGCAATAAATCCGATAATTAATATGAATATCATTACCTCGTTAAAGCGATCAATCTCAAATAGTCTAAGCATGATATATATAACCATTACTGCACCAGAAAGTGAAAGAATAAATCCGTTTTTTGCATCTATCGATTTATTTAAAACTTTAGGTAATATTTTAAATAAGTATTGCCAAGAACTAAATATCATTAAATAAATTACTAATCTTGTAATTACTTTGGTAATAATTGTAATAATACTATGAGTATCAATTACACCACTTCTAATCGTTGTTCCTACAATTAGGATTATTAGAATTACATTAAAAATAAATGAAAGTGTTGCATGGTAATTACCATAAGACAGTTTATTTTTATGTTGATGTCGTCCTCTACCGAGTTTAATGTGTTCAGATTTCATATCACCAATCATATACTTAATTGGTAATCTGAAAAAGTTAATGAACAACATGTGCACATTAAATAAAAGTAAAACAAACAAACTAAATACTGCAGCAAATGCAAAAAGTGCACTTGCTAAGTAATCATCATCATTGTAAACAGTATCACTTATGTAAAAAAACGCTCCAGCGTAAAACATAATACTAATTAGTAAATAAAATCCTTTTCCTAGCTTCATAGAATCTCTCCTCAAATTAGATTAATCTTCGAGTAAGTCTCTCATGTCTCCTAATATTGCTCTAGGTACCGGTAAGTCTATCATTGTTTTTAGTCCTGGTCTTGCATTTAGTACGTGTGGAATCATATTAACACACATTGCAATTGTTCCTATACCACCATCAATTTCAGGGGTAATTGCCATACTTATATTAGGGTTTCCTTTTAGAATAATGTAATCACCAGTACTAGTTCCTGCTAGTTCTGGTTCTATTTGTTGAGGATGTTTCATATTAATAAATACTTTATTATTAATAAGTCCTTGTCCTGTCATATTAACTCCTGCTACATTGCCTTTTAATGCTTTTCCATATTTGCTAAAACGATCAACATTAGTTACAATTGGTGCCATTTGAGTTCTAAATTCATCGAGTTTTACTCCAAGAGCATCTGCAATCATATAAACACTTTCGGCAAATCCTACATGACCAGATAGTGTTTTATCTTCAATACCTTTATTAAATGCTTCAACAGAAATACCAACCCCTTGTTCTTCCATAACAGCAGGACCAAATGGACTTAAACTATTAACTCTATTTGCTTCTATATACTCAACATCTGTCATCGTACCAGATAGTGCGATAACTAAAAGATCCATGATAAATCCTGGATTAATTCCAGTTCCAAGTAGTGTAACGCTATTGGTTTTTGCAATTTTATTCAATTCTTCTGCAAGATCTGGATCCTGTGCTTTTGGATATGCCATTTCTTCAGCAGTACTAATAACATTAATCCCTTTTTCTAAAATTAACTTCATTTTAGGAAATGCTTTTTTTGTAAATGAATCTGTCGCGAGCAATACTAAATCACAGTTTTTTGAGTCCAGTAAATCTTCAATATTGTTTGTTATTTTTAACTTATTATTATCGCTTTCTTGTAATTCTAACACACGATATAATTCTTTGCCTACAAGATCAGGATGAAGATCACAAACACCTGTAATTTCAACGCCATTTTTTGTTAATAACATCTCCGCCATACCTTTACCCATGGCTCCAAATCCCCAAATTACTACTTTAATATTTTCCATTGTTTTCTCCTTAAAAATATAATTATTATACCACAATATATAATATCATAAAAACCCTTACATTGTTAGCATATAAATAAAAAAAGAGAGCTAGTCTCTTTAATTTAAATGCTCTAAAATAGGTAGCTCTAAAACTAATACATTTAATTCGTTACTCATTTCTACAAAACGATCAATCAAGATTTTTCCATCAAGATATAGAATATCAAACAATTCACTATTTGTTTCAAATAGTTTTTTATAATCAATATCTTTTTTATATAATATTTGAGCTACTCTTTGATGTCCAGCTACTACAATTTTTCCTGGTACTCTATCCATTAGATATTCTCGTCCCCACAAAAAATCTCGTAGTTTTGAATTTCTCCAATCTTTTTGATTCGGATTTATTCCTCCATGGACGAAGATGTATTCCGGAGTCTCAATATAAAGTTTAAAATCTAATAACCAGTGATAAAGTTCTGGGTATTTACGATTAATTTCTACTTTATACAATTCAAATTTTGATTGATCAATAACTTTTAGATTTAGGAAACTCTCTATTGTTTTTCCAAATCCGTTATGTAAAATGTTAAAGGTAGTTTTTTTAAAGTTACCTTCTAAAAAATCGATAAGAAATTTATCGTGGTTTCCCATAATAATTGTTGCTGAGTTGTTTTTTGTTAATTTTGATAAGTAATTATAAACTTCTTTACTGTCATTACCACGGTCAAATAAATCGCCAATCACAAGGAGATGATGGGATTTATCTTGATCGTTATATCCGCTTTTTAAAAGCGAATCAATTAACGCACTAAAGTATCCATGTATATCACTTACGATAAATATTTTGTACATTTTATCCAGCTCCTTATTTATTGTAATGGAACTTTTGTTATTGAAATGTAGCCGTTATTATGTGCATATAGGTCTGTGTCTTTGTCTACTTTGTCAGAAAGATATTTTCTTGAACGATAAAATACATTCCCATCAATTCTTCCTACGTGTTCATATCTTCTTAAGTGTTTTTTTGTAAATAGATACCCTTTTGATTTAATGAATTTGTCAGGGGGAAAGTTAATATTTAAAGTATGATTAACTGAAGTTAAGTCTTTTTCTATTATATAGTTGAGCGTATCCTCAAATTCATTAATTATTAGTTTATCTGCTTTATAATCACCTGAAAAAGCAATTGTTTTATATCCAAAATATTGAGCTTGTAAAGCAGCACCTAATGTTCCAGAATATATAGTGTCGATTCCAAGATTATAGCCATGGTTAATCCCAGAAACAACAAGATCTGGCTTTATGTTTAATCCGTGAATTGCGAACGTAACACAATCTACAGGTGTACCTTGTACAGCATATGTATATTCATCAATTTTTTCAAATTCAATCGGTCCAATAGTTAAACTTGCACTTTTTGCAGATTGTTCAACTTTTGGTGCTACCAAATATACCGTTCCATATTTTTTTAAAATTTCTTTGGCAAACAATATTCTTTTTGCATCATACCCATCATCGTTCGTTAGTAAAATTATCATATTATCATCTCCATTGTAATTAATTATAACAAATGAATTCTCTATCTCAAAATAAAAAAGGCACAAGGCCTTTTTATTTTTTTCGATTAATAAATAATGTTATTGCTAGTAGTATAAAGAAATATACTCCTGGTACTAAAAATACTAGTACATTGTAGAAGTTGTTTCCTGTATCAATTGCTAAACCAGGGAACATTAATAATGCAAACAACGGTAAAGCTAAAGCTATCGCTGTTCCGCTTCCAAGAACCATTTCTTCAGCAACTGGTGTTTTGAAGTCTTCATCAATCCCTTTTAATAGAGCTAAGCCTGTAGAAGCTGTCCCTGTTAACATACCAAATAGACCGAGGAAATATTCAATCTCATATTCTGGACCATATACTTTTTTAACAATTATCTTGATAAATATAAATGTCGATCCAGCTCCAAATAAAGCTAAAACAATTATAAATGCTGCGTAGTGAGTTAAAGCATCCACTGTAATCATTAATACTGCTGCTGTGATTAGGAAGTTAAATGCAATACTGCTAATATTTGATAATACATAGTTATTTGTCATAAAATTAACATTTTTACCTTTTGCTTCTAAGATACTTAAAACCTTACCAAATATCAATGCATAAACAATTCCCAATAAGAAGTTAAATCCGTGAAATACTCCAGCAAACGTTTCTCCTAAGTCGCCCATTTCAGGGAAAAGAAAACCTTCTAAAAATACTAAAGTTAAGTAGACTAGTCCATATATCATAAATATTATTACCATTTGCGTTGTAAGAGCGTCAAAAACTCTTATTTCTTTTATAGTTTCAAATTCATATGTTTCTTTAATTTTTGAATTTTCTAAGTGAATTTTATTGATATTTAGTTTCTTTTTACGAGCATAATAATTAAGAGCTATAACACCAATTACACCACCAACTAAAAATCCAATCGACGCTATAGTGATTCCTAAAGGTTTTCCGTAAAGTAATTCTCCAACACCTTCAGAGTAACCTTGACCAATTTCAGATGCTAGCCCTGGTCCTTGACCAAAACCTAAAGGTAAAAGTAATCCAGCTCCAAGAAAATAGTCTTTAAATAATGTTACAACGATTGTTGCTCCAACTATTGCTTGCATAAGGTATGTCATTACAATTATCATACCTGTAGACCAAACTTTTTTTGTTGTTTTACTTGTTGCACGTTTTAAAGATAACGCTATAAATCCAATCGCTAATGAATGATAAACAATTTCACTTAGAATACTATCATCAGATCTATCTAGGGGAATTAAGCCTATAAATCCATCTGATAAGAGTAGTCCAATCACCCCTGCTATTAGTGCTGTCGGAATTATAATACGGTTAATAAACGGAACTTTTTCTTTAATAATTTTACCTACAAACAATAATACTCCGATATAAATGAAATAAATCATTATATCCCACGTTGCTATTGTATCACTCATAATATTTCCTCCTTATTGAATTTAACTAAATCTAAAAGTAGTTTAGGTTTTTCTGTAATGAATAAATAAGTATCTCGTTCATAATCAAATGAAAATTGATTAGTTTCAGTATATGTTTCCCCAATAATTTTTATAATTATAATTTCTTTTATAATATCTTCGTACTCTATTCTAAAGACTCCATATTCATACATCAATATTGCATTTGATATAAATACCTTCTTATTAATTTTCCAATCAATTTGATAGTATTGTACTTCTATTTCGTATTTTTCATGCAACTTCAATTTTAATAGATCTTCCTGAAAATTACCCCATTCAACAAAGTTATCAAATTTCGTATTTTCAATAAATCCGTAATCATTTATTGTTCCTTTTGAATTGCAATTAGTACATATAATTGAATCGGATTCAGATGTGATTTGATTTATACTATTACATTCTGGGCATGCATAGATAACTCTATGTGCTCCCAACAAACGATCCTTACCAACGTACTTATGCTTACGAGATTTATTCCATTCGTAATCATTATGATAATAAGCTTTTATCATAGTTTCAAAAATTTCATCTATAGTAAAAATTTCTAATTCTTTAACTGTAAACAATATTTTAAACTCTAATTCTACATAGGGTTTAAAAGTTCTAGTTGCACGCCATCTTGGCTTTGCAAAATATCCACCTTTTGTTTTTGCAACTATTACATCTATTTTTTGCATTTTAAATAGTTTTGCTGTTGAATACAATGATTCACCGGTATTCCCATAATATGAAGTATTACCTTCTGGATATACTTGAATCGATCTACCTTCTTTTACAAACTTTCTAATGTTTCTAATAGTAGTTATATCTGATTGTCCTTTTCTTTTCACAATTGAATCAATAACAATTGTCATAGATATTTTTTCAATTTTGTTTGTATATACAATTGCATTAACAACAGGAATTGCATAGCCTTTAATTGCGAAATTAGCAAAAAACGCATCTAAAAGGAGCACATGATTTCCAATCAAAAAGAAAGGACCTCTCCTTTGTGGAGAAAAGCCCTTATACACATAATTTACATTATACTTTCTATTAAAATAAAATCTAGTAACAACTTTCAAAAACATTGAAAGTGAGTATTTTACTTTGTTCATAATATCACCTAGTATTATTATAACAAATAATCCTCGGTATACAATAGAAAAATATTTTGTATTTTTTATAACATATATTCAATCACATACTGTACCATGTGATTTATAGAGTTATTATTATACTCTATATGTTTTACAAGTTTTTCTTTATCTCTATATTCAGGTAAAGAAATAAAAGCATATAAATATATCTTTGTTTTACTATCTAAATAATTAGAAAGCAATTCTTTATAAATTATTAACTCTAACATCTTTTTATTCCAATTATTTGACAAGTTACTAAATTTATCTGTTAATCTAAATTCTATAAGTAATACTTTGTTTTGATAAGCTAATATAAAGTCAATCCTTCTCATTTTTGAAAGGTTAATTTTGTATTCACAATATATTTGAAAATTATCAAAATCAATTGGAAGAATGTTTTTTTGTAATTCAAAAATGAAACGATTGATAATTAAATAGCTATCAAGCCAAGAGACTATTTCACTAATAGATACGCTTCTTCGAAATAATTTTTTATCATTAAATATCTTTCTTAGTTTTTTCGTGTATTCCTTATCACGGATTTTTTCACCTCTGGAATTTAAAATACCCGAATTAATTCGCCAACCATTGTAAATATCTAAGGCATAAACGAAATTACTAAAGTCATTTAAATTTGAGAAATAGAGCATTGATTCATTTTTCATATTATCACCCACCTAAAAGGATTATAGAACATAATTATTATAAAATCAATAATTCTATATTGAAAAAAAATATAAAAAAGTAAACCGAAACATAGAATTTGAAACCAACAAAATCTTATGATATAATAATTATATAGAAAAAAATAATAGGAGATGAAAAAAATGGCAAAAGATAATAAATTTTTTAATTGCTCTGAAAAACATGAAATAGACTATCTTGCTAGTAAATTTTTCGGACAAAAAGAAGATATTTTATTAAAAATTAAGGAATTATGCAATACTAAAAAGATACATTATTCCACACACAAAGAAGTTGAAAAGTTATTAATAGATGCAGGCTTTGAAAAAAAGTAGTTTTATATTTGATAAAAGGAATATAACCTAATTGATATGATACCTCTAAAGTAGACACTATAAGCAAAAAGTAATCTATAAGATTATGAATACTTAAAAATTCTATTTTAACTAATACTTTCAACAAAAATCAATGCGTACATTAGTCGGAGAACCTACAATAATAAGAAATTAAAAAAGCAACAAAGTCATTAAATGGCTTTATTGCTTTGTTTATGTATGTAAAATAGATGGTGGCTCGGGACAGAATTGAACTGCCGACACATGGATTTTCAATCCATTGCTCTACCGACTGAGCTACCGAGCCAACCAAATGGCGGTCTTGACGGGAATCGAACCCGCGATCTCCTGAGTGACAGTCAGGCATGTTAACCGCTACACCACAAGACCATGGTTGCGGGGGAAGGATTTGAACCAACGACCTTCGGGTTATGAGCCCGACGAGCTACCAGACTGCTCCACCCCGCGATATATAGAATGTATATACACTCTTTGTTTCCTTAAAACTATTATTAAAAGATGATAATGGCGGAGGAAGAGGGATTCGAACCCCCGCGACGCTTTAACGTCCTGTCGGTTTTCAAGACCGATCCCTTCAGCCGGACTTGGGTATTCCTCCGTTAGGCTGTAAGTTTATTTATTTTTTTAATTTGATTTACAATATAAAATGGTGGACCCGGTAGGACTCGAACCTACGACCTATCGGTTATGAGCCGAGAGCTCTAACCAGACTGAGCTACGGGTCCAAAATCAATATGGTAGCGGCAGAGGGAGTCGAACCCACGACCTTTCGGGTATGAACCGAATGCTCTAGCCAGCTGAGCTACACCGCCATTTACTCTAACCAAAACTGGTGGAGTTTGCGGGATATAACCGCTGTGCTCCTGCGTACAAGGAAAGGTGCTAAGACCCATCCATGAATTTAAGAGTCATATTAAAATTTGGTACCTAGGGCCGGAGTCGAACCGGCACGGCATTACTACCATTGGATTTTAAGTCCAACGCGTCTACCAATTCCGCCACCCAGGCAAATGGTATCCTGTAGAGGATTTGAACCTCTGACCCTCTGATTAAAAGTCAGATGCTCTACCAACTGAGCTAACAGGACACATAATGGTGCCGAAAGTAGGAGTTGAACCCACGACCTACTGATTACAAGTCAGTTGCTCTACCAACTGAGCTATTTCGGCGTAATAATGGTGGAGAATATTGGGCTCGAACCAATGACCCCTTGCTTGTAAGGCAAGTGCTCTCCCAACTGAGCTAATCCTCCATTATATTTATTCGTTTATTTGGTGGAGCCTAGCGGGATCGAACCGCTGACCTCCTGCGTGCAAGGCAGGCGCTCTCCCAGCTGAGCTAAGGCCCCATTAAAAATTTGGTGGGCCTGAATGGATTTGAACCATCGACCTCACGCTTATCAGGCGTGCGCTCTAACCAACTGAGCTACAGGCCCCCCACCAAAAATTTTCGATAGTGCGATTTATATTTTACTATTTAATTCCTTAGTTGTCAACCATTTTGAGATATTTTTTAAAAATACTTTTTTATGAAATATGGCTGGGCTAGATGGAGTCGAACCATCGGTCCCGGAGTCAAAGTCCGGTGCCTTAACCACTTGGCCATAGCCCAATATATGGTGGAGGGGGACGGATTCGAACCGCCGAACCCTAAGGAACAGAGTTACAGTCTGTCGCGTTTAGCCTCTTCGCTACCCCTCCAAACCGCAAGTATCATTCTATATTAATATAAATGAAAAAGCAAGACTATTTTTTAATTGGATATTTTAATGCGTTTTTTACCATCTTTTCTCTAATAATATCTTCAATATCGAAACCTAAATCATAAGCTAATGCTATTGCATAGATTAAAACATCTGCAATTTCTTCCTTTACGTTAACAATATCAACAGGACTGTCATCCCATTGATAATTTTCTAGTAATTCAGCAGCTTCAATTATGATAGACTTTGCTAGATTTTCTGGTTTATCGTGTTTTTTCCAATCTCTTGCATCTCTAAACTCAATTATTTCTTCTATAATTTTCTTCATTACATCACCTTTTTCATTTATTTATTTTAACATATTTATATATAAAATAATATAGATTAAACTTTGTATTGTGAAAATTATGTGAAAATTTAGGTTTAATTCTCCTCTTTATGTTATATTTACCTTATAAGAGGTGATTTTATGTCATTTACAGTTTTAATTATTGAGGATGAATACAGCCTACAAAATATTATTGCAGCATATTTTAGAAAAGCGGGCTATAAAGTAATTGCTGCTGCTGATGGTCTTGAAGGTTTAGAAAAATTTGAACTTAATTCAATTGATATTATATGTTGTGATGTTATGATGCCTAATATTGATGGATGGGAAGTTGTTAAATCCATAAGACAGAAGAGCAATGTTCCAATTATTATGCTAACTGCATTGAGCAGCGAAGAAAATCAACTCAAGGGATATGGTTTAGAGATTGATGATTATATTACAAAACCTTTTTCTCCTGCAATTTTAGTAGCAAAAGTCCAATCATTATTAAAAAGATATTATAATATTCAAAATTCAAAAACCAATCAGGCGATGGTTGGCGATATTTCTATCAATTTTGAAAGTAGAGTTGTTATAGCAAACGATCAAGAACTTCAATTATCAAAAACTGAATTTGATTTACTTGCTTTTTTTATAAAGAATCAAGGAATCGCATTAGATAGAGTAACAATATTAGATGAAGTTTGGGGAATGGATGTTTATGTCGAGGAAAGAGTAGTAGATACTTATATAAAAGTTATAAGAAAAAAATTAGGAAATTACGGTTCTTACATAAAAACTGTTTTTGGAATAGGATATAAATTTGAGATTCCCAAAAAAGATTAATAATAGTTTTATAAAAAAAATATTCTTCTCTTTATCACTTCTCTTTTTAATAGTATTTATTATTATATTTTTTCTTCAAAGTATTATATTCAAAGAGTTTTATACTCAAAGAACAATAGATACTAACATTACACTAATTGATGAGTTTTTTGATGATATTACTATTTCGACAATAAATGATAAAACTATCAGTTTCATGCAAGACACTAACACTACCACGTTATTCGCTCCCTACGAGGATTTTGAAAGCGGGTTTAACTCGCTTAACTTAATTAAAATTACCGTGACACAGGGCATTGAGGACTACATTATATACGTTCCATACGTCGATGATTTAACATATGAGGAAAATCAACAAATTAGCGCCACAATTGTTGAAGTTTCAGCAACTAATGAATACATTCCTATTCATTTGATAATTGATGGTGAAATGATTGTAAAAGCATCTAAAGGTTCTATCGATAATGTTTATACGGATTTTATTCCAAATATAAACAGAACCTTAAAGATTGATATAATCGGAACTATTACTAATATTGAATTATCAGAAGTAGACAATACGCAATTACACCCGATTATTTCTAATGAAATATTAAATATAGCAACTGAAAACTATACTGAAATAACAGAGTTTGGTGATAATGGAATTTACTATTTTACCAATGACTCTACAAATGAGAATTTAGTATTCTTGGCAACTACAACAATAGATGGTGAGGATTATATACTAGTATCAGTTTACTCAATGTCTCACATCGATGACGTTGTGACAGCTGTACGATTAGTAAATATCTATCTATTTGGATTAATATTCATCATATTAATATTTACTTCATTTATCTATTCAAAGCAATTTGCAAAACCTTTGGTCTCAATTAATAACTCAACTAAAGAGTTATCTAAATTAAATTTTGATACACAATTAATTGAAATAACTGGTGAAGATGAATTTGCAGAACTTGCTAAAAATATCAATACACTCAGTATTAATCTGAAAAACACTCTCGCTGAACTAGAAGAAAAAAACAAACAATTATCAATCAGTTTTGCTAGAGAGAATCAAAATGAGTTAATGAGAAAAGACTTCGTTTCAGGTATGTCCCATGAATTAAAAACACCTTTAGCTATTATTCAGGCCTCAGCAGAGTCCTTGGAAAAAAATATATTTGTTGAAGAAGACGAACGAAACGAACAACTAATCCTAATTCAAAAAGAAATTAAACGCACAAATAAAATGATTCATGATATGTTAAATGTATATAATCTAGACGTATCAAGTTTTTCAAATACATTTGTTGAGTTTAGTTTTAAAAAATTAATTTTACAAAGTATTCAAAATATATTACCTTTAGTGAAAAACAAATCTCTAAATTTGGAATCTGACATTGCTGATCTATATTTTACAGGTGATGCAGAAAAAATTGAACTTGTTGTAAATAACCTTGTCACAAACGCAATAAAATACACACCTGATAATGAATCTATTATAATTACATTAATTGAATCAAATAACGTGATTCAATTTTCAATCACAAATACAGGATCCTGTATTCAAGAAAATGATATGACAAAATTGTTTGAACCATTTTATCGCGTAGATAAGGCAAGAACTAGAGCTGACGGTAGTAGTGGATTAGGATTATATATTGTTAATCAAATCTTAAGTCAATATGGCTCTTATTGCGAAGTTCAAAGCAAAAATAATTCTGTTACATTTTCATTTAAACTTAAAAGTAACTAGCTTTTATCAAAGCTAGTTACTTTTTTTATTCTTTTTAGTAATGCTGGTCTATCGATTAGTACAGTTCTTCCACACCCGATACATTCTAATTTAACATCTGCCCCAACTCTAATTACTTTCCAATCGTTTGTGCCACATGGGTGTCCTTTTTTAAGAACTAATCTATCGTTTATATTAATTTTCATTATTATGAATAACAATTTGTGGAAATGGAATTTCAATATTATTGAATTTTAGTAGCTCCACAACTTTCTTTCTAATATCTCTTTCTATTTGATAATGAGTATTAGAATTAGTTTTAGCAGTAATACGCAACATTATGCTCGAGTCTTCAAGTCCTGTAACCCCAGAAAATGATGGTGTCTCAATTATGTTTGCGTTATTTCTTTTAATTTCATCTAAAAATGGTACTAATAAAAGTTTTAATTTATCTATATTTGTATCATATGAAACCCCAAAACTTACAACTGCTACACTAAACGATTTGGAGTAATTAATAATGTCTCTAATTGATCCATTGGTAAGAATTTTAATTTCGCCACGCCAATTTAAAATTCTTGTAGTTCTTAACCCCATTTCAATAACTTCACCTTTAAATCCACTGATTTCAATTGTATCTCCTACATTGAATGAATTCTCAAATATAATGAAAAACCCACTGATAAAGTCTTTTACAATAGACTGTGCTCCAAATCCGATGGCAAGGCCTAAAACACCAGCACTAGCTAATAACGGTGTAATATCAATCCCAAGTTCTGTTAATATTATTAACGAAATAACAAATGAAACAACGTATTTTGTAATACTGTTAATTAATTTTCCAATTGTTAAAGTTCTTTTGTCGTTCGGTCTAATTTTAAAAACTTTTTTTAGTGAGTGTTTCATTACAAATATTATAATATATCCTATAAATATCCATAATAATATAACTATACTCGCTGTTATAAGCGTCGCAATTTGATCGCTAATACCATTTATTTTTAATATTAAATCATTTATCATTGTTCCTAAGTCTTCCATATCTATTCACCCTTTTTAGTATTTAAGTAATTTAAAAAATCTTTTAATTCGTTTTCATTTTTAAATGAAATTTTTAATACGTTTTTATTCATTTTAATATCAAACCTATTATTAAAAAATTGATTTATTTTTATACTATATTCCTTTTTCACTTTCTCATTAATAATATAATATTTTGAGTTTTTATCTTCATGTTTCGATTTAATAATCTTTTCTATATCTCGTACTGTTAGTTTTTCCTTTATTATTCTACTAGCTAGTGAAGCAATAAATTTTTGATCTTTTAATTTACTTAAAGATCTGGCATGCCCCATTGATATTATTCCTTTATTCACCAAATCAATTACTGATGCAGGTAAATTTAGTAACCCAATAATATTTGTAATATATGATCTGCTTTTACCAATTTTTTTTCCTAATTCTGCATGTGTTAGTTTTAAATTTGCTAGCGCATTTTGGTATGCTAGCGCTTCTTCAATAGGAGTTAAATCTTCTCTTTGAAGATTTTCTAATATTGCAAGTTCAGCTAAATATATTGAATTATAATCTCTAACTATTGCTGGTATCTCATCTAGACCAGCAAGCTTAGCTGCCCTAACTCTTCTTTCACCAGCAACTAAAATATACCCTTTAACGCCAGGTTTTAATATTATTGGCTGAATAATCCCGTGTGCTAATATCGAATCTGCCATCCCTTTTAAAGCATCATTATTAAACAATTTTCTAGGCTGACTTGGATTCGGTGTGATTTCAGATATTGGTACATTTATTACAATTTCATTATCACTAAATTCTACTCTATTCTCTGCAATCAAATCATGAATGTTTCTACCTAACTTTTCACTCATGAGAATTTACCATCTCTTTTGCAAGATTTTGATAACTTATTGAACTTTTAGACCGTGGTGAATATTCAGTTACAGGTAATCCGAAACTCGGAGCATTAGAACACTTTACATTTCGTGGAATAATTGTTTTAAAAACTTTCTCCTGAAAGTATGTTTTAACTTCATTTATAACTTCATATCCGATATTACTCCTAGTATCTAACATAGTAAGCAATATGCCTTCTATTGTTAATTTCTTATTATTGAATTTTTGTTTTTTTTGAATAACTCTAATTGTATTTAATAGCTGAGTCAGTCCATCAAGAGCTAAAAACTCACATTGAACTGGTATCAATACACTGTCAGATGCAATCAAAGCATTAACCGTTACAATACCTAAAGACGGCGGACAATCAATTAAAACATAATCATAATTATCTCTAATAGTTTCTAATGCATTCGATAAAATGTAGTCTTTATTATCATGATTAATAAGTTCTGTTTCTATCGAGCCTAATTCATATCTTGCTGGCAAGATATCAACGTCAACACTAGGTACTTTTTGGATAATATCTCTAATATCAACTTTTTCAGTAAAAATATCAGCAACAGTATATTTTAAGTTTGCTCGATTGATTCCCATATACGTTGTTGCATTTGCTTGATGATCAATGTCAACAAGAAGAACTTTCTTACCTAAATACGATAAAGAACTAGCTAGATTAACACTAGTAGTAGTTTTTCCTACTCCACCTTTTTGATTACTTATAGCTAAAATTTTCCCCATAATACACCTCTTAATATTTAATAAAATTACATAAAGAAAAGTATAAATATTTTATCATATTTATACTTAAAAAAAAACAAGATACAAAGTAAAGTTTTCCACAAATAATGTGGAAAACTCACTTATGCTAAATACTCGTTGAATAACTCTTGATTATCAAAAAAGAAATTAGCTTGCTCAAATGATATAAATTCTCTAAATTCTTTTGATAAAAATAATTCTGATATTTCATCATGGGTAAATACTTTTGTGATTTTACCCCATTTATCATATTGAGTAGCCTCTGTTCTTAAATATTTGTATAAGATTGCAAGTCCTAAAAATTTATCAATTTTATTATCAAGTAATTTACTAATGTTATATTCATATCGATTCTCTTGAAAACTATTATCAACTTTCATAATTGTTGAAAAATCAAATAGGATTGACATTAATTCAGAACGATTATTTAAAAGATACTTGCTAAAATCTTGTGCATACTTTTTCGTTACATACCCGATTTTAGAAGAGTCAACAATTTCTTCAACTTTTTGGGAATGTAAGAAAAAGTAAAATTCTACAGCTTCAATAATATTAGTTCCATCTTCTTCAAAAAATTCATTTACAAATACGCTAATTTCAATTACGGCTTTTTGAAAGTTCTTTTGTTCAAATATTGGATTGCTATTTTCAGACAATGCAATTTCGCGACAAAACTCCATTGTATAATCTTGATATTTTTCTAATATCTTGTTCATTCTAACCCACTCATTATTCAATCCCTCATAGATATTGTCACTTACAATAAACTGAATTAAGAAAACAATGTAGAATCCAACTAGAACAGCTTGATAAGTGATGTTTGACATATGTAAAGATGATGAATTAACACCCATAATGTCAACACCTTTTTGCATTACATAGATGACACCATATACTGTAACTGCTCCACCATATATTAAATATGTATAAATATCTTGATAAAAAATAATTATCGTTAGTGTCACAAAAAATAATATATATCCATAAAAATAACTGGAACCACCAACAAAATACATTGTTAATCCTATAATCGTGTAAATACTAAAATGCATAGCAAGTCGATTTTGATTAATAATAGTTAATAAAATTGTAATCATCAATAACGATACAAAACTAACAGCGAATAAAATTGTTAAATCAATTTTAAAACCATTGAATGCAGAAAGTGGAATACTTAAAATCACGAATATAAACAAGAAGATTGTTACGATAGACACTTTTAATCTCAACACTTCATTAAAGGTTAAAAATTCACTATTAAATATTTTATTATATAGATTTTTCACTATTTAACCCCCTTCAATATATCGTCAATTATCGCTTCAAAAACATTTGAATTATCAATATAAATATTAATAATATTACGATCAACTTTATAATAATATTCAGAGTTTAATAAGTAGTCATTAATTTCTTGTTCAGTCATTTTATTTAAATATGGTTTGTCTATTTTTAACAACGTATAAAATACAACAAAAGAAATTATTTTAGTGTATAAGTCATCCCCATAGTGATTAAACGATTTAAACTGTGATTCAGAAAATATTTCTCTTCTAGCTACTTTAATCCCATAAGATTGACTTGCTTTAATCCCAATCATTCTCATTTTGCTAAAAACTCTCAATTCTAAATTTTTTAACTGTTCAATTTCTTCAAGAGAGTAATCTGGATACTTAGATTTAATTTCTATTCCACTTAAATGCTGCATATCCTTTAGTATTTTGATTTTTCTGTCAAAAACATTTTCAATTCCAATTTTTTTAGATAAAACTTTTGAAAATTGTGTTAATTTCTCATAATATACTTCATGATCAATATCAGTCATCATTTTTTTCTTTTGCATTAACATTAATAGTTCTATATTTCTAACTTCAGATTCCTTAATGTGAGCTAACTGATTATAGAAAAATGTTTTTCTTTTGATTAAAATATATGATGACAAAGTCAAAAGCAACACAAATACTAATAAAAATACTAAAATGAAAAATGTCTGTGAATCAGTATTTCCCGCAATTTCAAAAATCTCATCATATCTTATAACAAATAGGCTTCCAGTTACAAACAAAGCAAAATTCGATAACATCATCGATTTATAATCTTGGTAAATTGAAGTAATTGCATAAGCTAAAAATAAAGTTGTAAATACACTTGGTGTTTGGAACTCATAAATTATCGTAATTGAGATTATATAAATATAAATTACAGTTACATACATTAATATTTTTAAGTTATTGTAATGATCTTTATCATAGGAATAAAATGCTAAATTCACAAATAACAATCCGACAAATTCTAACATTATAATAATGATTCCCTCAAGATGATAATCTATTTCTAATAAAAAGTATAAAACAAACCCACTTAAAACGACAAGTATCAGATTAACGATAATTGTTTTTCTTTTTAAATGTGCTAATTCTAATAATTCTTTATATATCTCTAATTGAGAATATTGATACTTTCTTGAATCTCTTTGCATATAACCACTCCTATAAAGGATTTGCTTTTATCTTTCCAAATTGCCTTGGATACTTTGAAGCTGAGTCTTTATTTTTTTTAATAATCAATAATGATCTTTTTAAACCAGAAATTTCGTATTTGTATATATCTTCAACACTACTATTTAAAGTTTTAAAAGCACTAAGTGCATCCTTCAATTCTTCATTATAATTTGGCCCTTTAAGCGCAAGAAAATACCCATCCTTTTTTACAAAAGGAATGCATAACTCACTTAATATATTAAGCCTCGCGACAGCTCGTGCGGTAACTAAATCGTAACTATTTTTAAATTTATGTTCTTCAGCACGTCCGTGAATTAAAGTAACATCTATATCTAATTCTTTACATAAAACATCTAAAAATTTTATTCTTTTATTCAAAGAATCTATTATTGTTACTTT
>JASFZA010000110.1:0-6259 GCA_045046715.1 Candidatus Izemoplasma sp. | reverse complement strand
GGATTATTTAAAAAAGATAAACGAATATTAACCGCTGTTGATGGAATTGATTTTTATATCAACCGAGGGGAAACATTTGGTTTGGTTGGTGAAAGTGGTTGTGGTAAGTCAACAACTGGTCGGACTATTGTAAAATTATATGAACCAACTGGTGGACAAATTTTGTTTGACGGTGTTGATTTAGCTACTATTAAAAATAAAGATATGTTACCTTACCGCCGTAAAATTCAAATGATTTTTCAAGATCCATATGCGTCATTAAATAGTCGAATGACTGTTACTGATATTATTGCAGAAGGTATTGATACTCATAAAATCTTTAAAAACGATCCAAATCCGGAATTAGCAAAACAAAAGAAGATTTATGAATTGCTTGAATCGGTTGGACTTAAAAAAGAACACGCAAGTCGTTATCCTCACGAATTTAGTGGTGGGCAACGCCAAAGAATCGGAATTGCTCGCGCACTTGCTGTTGACCCAGAACTTATTATTTGTGATGAGCCAATTAGTGCATTAGATGTATCAATTCAAGCACAAGTTGTTAATATGCTTGAAGATTTTCAAAAAGAACGTAACTTAACATATCTTTTCATCGCTCATGATTTATCGATGGTTAAATATATTAGTGATCGTATTGGTGTTATGTATATTGGTAAAATGATGGAAATCGCTTCTAGTGATGAACTATATGAATGGCCATTACATCCTTATACTAAAGCATTATTATCAAGTATTCCGGTACCTGACCCTGACAATCCGAATAAAGGAACGAGAATTATCCCTAAGGGAGATGTTCAGAGTCCAATTAATCCAAAACCTGGTTGTAGATTTGCATCAAGATGTACGTATGCAAAAGACAAGTGTTTTTCTATAACTCCTGAAATTGAAGAGATAGCAAAAGATCACTTTACATCATGTCATTTTGTTAAAGAAATCAACCCAGAATTTTTCGCAAAAAAATAGAAAAACAGCACTAATAATGTACGCGTAAGAATTCATTTAATCTTGCATAACCCACTGATAAGTGGTAGAATAAAATATGAAAATAAATAGGAGAGAAGGTAAAAAAATGAAAAAATTATTATTAGTTTTAATGACTTTTACTTTGTTTTTCGGACTTGCTGCATGTGGCGAAGATGAAGTAGATGACATTGTTCTTCACTGGAACATTGGTGCGGACCCTGCTACACTTGACCCGACATTAAATGGGGCATCTGATGGTGGAGACGTAATTAACCAAGCTTTTGAAGGATTAGTAAGAGAAATTGATGGTGTTATTTATCCTGGTATGGCTTCTGAATGGGTAACTTCAGCAGATGGCTTAACTGTAACTTTCACTATTAGAGAGTCTAACTGGAGTGATGGTACGCCATTAACTGCACATGATTTCGTTTATTCATGGTTACACGGTATGGACCCTGCTTCAGCGTCTGAGTACAGCTGGATTTGGGAATATACTAATGTAGTTGGAGCTGCTGACTTCGCTTATGGCGTTACAGATAACTCTGACTTAGTAGGTGTTGTAGCTACTGACGACAATACATTAGTTGTTAGTTTAACAAACCCTACAGCATATTTCGTATCATTAATGGCATTCTATCATTTCATGCCTGTTAAACAATCAGCTGTTGAAGCTGGTCCTGATGGTATCTGGGCGAAAGATCCTGATCTATTCGTTTCAAATGGTCCTTTCATGTTAACAAGTTATAAAATCAATGATGGACTTACTTTAGTTAAAAATCCAGAATACTGGAATGCTGAAGTTGTTGGTATTGATGTAATCGAAGGTGAATTCATTGACATTTCATCAACTGCATATGCTGCTTATTATGCTGGTGAATTAGATGTAATTCCAAGTGTTCCAACTGAGTTAGTTCCAATTTTAATGGCTGAATCTAATGAATTCCATGTATTCCCATTATTAGGAACTTACTATTATAGTTTTAATATGGATTTAGATGGAGACGGCGTTAATGAAGGTTATGCCGAAGATGGACTTTGGTCAAACTTAAAATTAAGAACTGCTTTATCTTATTCAATTGATCGTGAAGCAATTACTGATACATTAGGTGCTGGACAAGTTCCTGCTGGTGGATTCGTTCCTCCTGGGTTCTTAGATCACGAAGGTTTAGATTTCTTCGAAGAAGCTGGTACTTATGGATTAGAAACTGATGATTCTAACTACGCTCAAGCAGTTACATTATTTGCTGAAGCTGCTGCTGAATTAGGAATGACAGTTTCAGAATTACAAGATGCATTAGAATTAGAAGAATTATTATATAATACTTCAGATGCTCATGCACAAGTAGCGCAAATGGTTCAAGAAATGTGGAACGATAATTTAGGCTTCACAATCCCTCTTGCAAACCAAGAGTGGGGTGTATTCCAAGCAACAAGAAGTGAAGGAAATTTCTCTTTAGCTCGTGGTGGTTGGCTTACAGACTTTATGGATCCTTCTGGATTACTTGCAATCTTTGATTCAAGTAACTCATATAACGATCCAAACTACTACAACTCAGTGTTTGATGATTACTTATCAGCAGCTTTAACAACTACTGATGAAGCTACTCACTTCGAACAACTATACTTAGCTCAAACTACATTTATGACAGATATGCCTATTATTCCAGTATATCATTACACAGATACACTTTTAGTTAAATCTTACGTTACAGGCTGGGGACGTTCAGTTCTTGGTTCTATTGACTTCTCAAGAGCAACTATAACTACTGACTAATCATTACAATTAAGGAATCCATTCGTGGATTCCTTTTTTTTATTGTAAAAATTGACAAGGTTTTTAGTAAATGATAAAATATTAATGACATGTTTGTCATAGGGGGAATACGATGAATACAATTGAAATTAAAAACTTAACAAAGACTTATGGAACACAGCGCGGGGTAATAGATGTAAGTTTTAATGTCAAGGAAGGTGAAATCTTTGGATTTATTGGACCTAATGGGGCTGGGAAATCAACAACGATTCGGACAATGCTTTCTTTAATATATCCAACGACAGGTTCAATAACAATATTTGGTAAGGACGCCATTAAATTTGGTGATGAAATTAGACAAGATATTGGGTATCTTCCATCAGAAATATTTTACTATGACAAAATGAAAGTTATTGATTTATTAAACTATTCAGCAAGCTTTTACAAAAAGGATTGTAGTTCAAGAATTAAAGAGTTAGCTCAAATTATGGAACTAGATCTAAATCGTAAAATTGAAGACTTATCATATGGAAATAAGAAAAAAGTAGGAATTGTTCAAGGATTACTCCATGAACCAAAACTACTTATTTTAGATGAACCAACAAGTGGACTAGATCCGTTAATGCAACAAAAGTTTTTTGATTTAATTCTTAAAGAGAATAAAAAAGGAGTAACAGTTCTTTTCTCATCACATATATTGTCAGAAGTTCAACAATTGTGTGATCGCGTTGCAATAATCAAAGAAGGTAGAATTATAAAAGTTGAGGAAATAGCAAATTTAAAAGCAGATAACTATAAAAAAATAACTATTCGTGGGAATGGATACGATAATTCTAAATTTAATATTAAAGGTGTCACAAAGTTTACTGAAAATCAGACTAAAGTTAGTTTCTTTTTTAAAGGGGACATTAACGTTATTATTAAATTATTAAGTGAACAAAAGCTTAAAGACGTAATAATAGAAGAACCATCACTTGAAGAAATCTTTATTCATTATTACGAGTAGGTGAAATGATGAACATATTTAAATATGAGTTTAAGCAATATTATAAATCAATAGCTATTTGGAGTATTAGTATTTTATTTCTGCTTTACATAAACATGATGTTTTACCCAAGCCTTGCGAGTGATCCTGATATCGTTGATGCTTATTTAGATAGCACTGATCAAGCACTTTTAGATGCTTTTGGGATGGGTGGTAATCTCTCATTTGGAAGTGTTATTGGTTACTTTGGAATGACTTATTTATATATCCAAATGTTCTTAGCGATTCAAGCATCTAACTATGGATTTAATATTCTTAGTATTGAGGAGCGTGAGTTGACAGCTGATTTCTTATTTAGTAAGCCAGTTCAAAGAAAACAAATCTTTAAATCTAAGTTTTTAGCAGCTATTACTGCTTTGACTATTACTAATGCTATTATTTGGATTGGTAGTATTTTATCAATATTATTATTTAATGGTGGAAATGAATATGAGTTAAGTAAGGTGATAATCATGCTTTCAACTAATACACTTTTTCAGTTGCTCTTTTTAACAATTGGAATGGTTATTTCAATGTTGTTAAAGAAAGTTGATGGTGTTTTAAGTTTATCAATTGCCCTTGCAATTGGAATGTTCTTAATTCAAGCAGTAAGAAATATTGTTGGTGGAGAATTGTTTGGATTTATTACACCATATGCATATTTTGAACCAGATGAAATATTATATTATGGAACTTATGATTTATGGTATACATTAATTGCACTGTTTATTATTAGTGGATCAATTGTTATGAGTTACATACTGTATTTAAAAAGAAATATTCGTTCACTTTAAGGAGGCCAATGATGAATATAGTTAAAAGAGAATTACGGGCTAACTTAAAAGCCTTTATTATTTGGAGTGTAGCTATATCGCTTTTTATGTTAGTTGAGATGAGCGGATTTAAAGCTTACTACAATAATCCCGACATGTTAGCAATATTTGATACTATGGATCCAAGGCTATTAGAAGCATTTAAATTTAATGGTATCGACTTAACTACGTTAATTGGGTTCTTAAGTGTCTTAACTACATATATATTCTTACTCCTTGGAATCTATGCTGTATTGTTAGGTAGTTCAATAATTTCTAAAGAAGAGCGTTCAAGAACTGCTGAATATCTATTTACATTACCGATAAAAAGAACACAGGTTATTAGCAGTAAACTCATTTCAGCTGTAATTAACAATTTCTTAATTCTAATAGTAACGCTAGTAGCCATTACTATTGGGGCATTGCCGTATGACGTTGATTATGAATATTTTGAATTTATTGGGTTAGTAGCCATTGCAATATTCATTGTTCAACTAATATTCTTAAGTGTTGGAATGTTACTTGCTTCAGTAATTAAACGATATAAAAAGTCAGGTTCGTACGCTGTTGCGATTTTACTTGTTACGTATATATTTTCAATTATTGCGGATTTAAATCACTATTTAGAATTTTTAAAATATTTCTCTCCATTCAGTTTTTTTAGTGGAAGGTATATTGTGAATAATGGAGCTCTACATCTTGGGTATTTAGCATTATCAATTGTGGTAATCATTATAAGTATAATTGGAACTTATTATTTTTATCCAAAACGAGATTTACGAATTTGAGTATAAAAAAAGCAGTTCAAGTAAACTGCTTTTTGTTTGGATATTAATCAGTTAAATTTCCTGACTGAATTTCGTTATTTACACTAAAAGTATCAAAAACATCATTTTGTAATTCAAGTTCAGCAGCTGCGATATCTCTAAAGTAAAGATAAGTGTTATTTTCATTCAAACCTTGTTCAAACACATAATTTCGATCAAATACAAAATCATTAGTTGCAACTAAGTAATATGTATCATCATCAAAATAAGCAATATCTGTATCGTAATAGGATCCATCACCAGACCCCATAAACGATTTGATTTGAGCACCAGTTAATTCGACTGTCATAATGTAGTTATCAAATGGCCATACTTCATAAAGTAATCCCATATTGATTGTTTGTCCAGCAACAATATTTGTTCTCGTCCCACCTGAATTATGGAAAGCAATATCTGCTCCGGTATTAATTCTCATTAATTTAGAAATCCATAATGTTAGATCACCACGCCATAAATCAACTTCATTATCAATAATTGGATTATTGAATATTGCGTCAGTTTCACTTTGATAAACTGCAATTATGTCTTGGACTCTTTGACTAGAAGTAAGCAATAATGGATCATCATTCATTCCAATATTCTCAACAGCAAAGCTTGTAATTTCACCATCGTTAATTAAAAATCTAACATGTCCAACGTAAGAACCAGTTCCACCAGACTGTAATACGGGAATCCCTAAGTTATCTTGAGCATATACGTAATGACTGTGACCATTAAAGATTGCATCAATTTTAGCGTCACCTGTAAATGCTGCAATTGAACTATTTAATGAACTACCTGGATCATGACTTACAACGAAAACAAAGTCAACATCATGTTCAGTTCGGAGTTCAGTAGCGTATTGTTCAATAATTGGTATTGGATTAGCAAATTCATATCC